>JBOGEU010000075.1:0-7676 GCA_050741995.1 Acidimicrobiia bacterium
GGTCGGGCTCGTGTTCGACGAGAGCGCTGCCGACGAGGTCCACGCCGAGGCGACCGCGCCCGGCGGGCTCCGGGTGATGCTCGACACCGAGGCCAGCGTCATGTCGTTCTCGGACTGGAAGCCGCCCAGCGGCGGCGGGCCGCGGACCGCACTCGCCTTCCTCTGCGACAGCCCGGCCGAGGTGGACCGGGTGTACCAGGAGTTGGTGACGGCGGGAGGCCGTGGCCATCTGCCGCCTTTCGATGCCCCCTGGGGCCAGCGCTACGCCACGGTCCACGATCACGACGGCAACGCCGTCGACCTCTTCGCCCCGCGCCACTAGCCAGTCACAGACCCTGCCGGGAGCCACCCAAGGCCAGGCTCCGGGATTTGCTGCCAGTATTCCCTCATGAGCGAGAGCCTTGCCATCATCGACCGCGCCCGGGGACGGCGCCAGCGGGTCGCCATCGGTGACGACGAGGGCGCCCACACCTACGGTGAGCTGTTGTCGGGGTCAGACCGTGGTGCGGCCCGTCTTCTCCACGGAATGCCGGATCTCGAGGAGGCGCGGATCGCCTTCATGGTCGCGTCCTCGTCACGGTACGTCCGCACCCAGTGGTCGATCTGGCGCGCCGGCGGGGTGGCGGTCCCCCTGTGCCTGACCCACCCCGCCCCCGAGTTGGAGTACGTGCTGGACACTACGACGCCCAGCGTGGCGATCGCCTCCCCTGAGCACGCGGATCTGCTCCGCCCGTTGGCAGCGGCGAGGGGAATCGAGTTCCTGATGGTGGACGAGGTCGATGCCGACCCCGTGCCCCTGCCCTCGGTGAGCCCGAGCCGCCGGGCCATGATGTTGTTCACCAGCGGCACAACGGGACGCCCCAAGGGGGTGGTCACCACTCACGCCAATATCGAAGCCCAGATCAGGTCGCTGAGCGAAGCCTGGGAGTGGGCCGAGGACGATCGAATCCTGCTCACCCTGCCCCTCCATCACATCCACGGCATCGTCAACATCATCGGCTGCGCCCTGTGGAACGGCGCCCGGTGCGACATGCTCCCCAAATTCGACGCCGACCGGGTGATCGAACGGCTGACCGGTGGTGACCTCACCCTTTACATGGCGGTGCCCACCATCTATCACCGACTCATCGCCCACCTCGACCAGGCCGACGAAGCGAAGCGAGACCGGGTGAGGCTGGGCTCGAGCCGGCTCCGTCTCATGGTCTCGGGATCTGCCGCCCTTCCCATCCCGGTCCTCGAGAAATGGCGTGCCCTCTCCGGCCACACCCTGCTCGAGCGATACGGCATGACCGAGATCGGGATGGGCCTGTCCAATCCCTATCGGGGCGAGCGGATCCCCGGCTCGGTGGGGTTGCCGTTGCCAGGAGTCGAGGTCCGTCTCGTCGACGAGCAAGGAGGCCCGGTGCCCGACGGCGAGCCAGGGGAGATCCAGGTGCGGGGGCCGACCGTGTTCCGCGAGTACTGGGAGCGGCCCGAGGACACTGAGGCCGCATTCACCGACGACGGCTGGTTTCGCACCGGGGACACGGCCGTGATCGAGGGGGGCCGCTACCGGATCCTGGGCCGGTCGTCGGTCGACATCCTCAAGTCGGGTGGGGAGAAGATCTCCGCTCTCGAGATCGAGGACGTGCTCCTGAGACACGAGGCCATCAGTGAGGCAGCGGTGGTCGGGATCGATGACCCCGAGTGGGGGCAGAAGGTGGTGGCGGTGGTGGTGGTCAAGGATCCGGTGGAGGCCGAGGACCTCAAAGGATGGGCTCGGGGCATCCTCGCCCCGCACAAGGTGCCCAAGGAGTTCCATTTCACCGACGCCCTGCCCCGGAATCCCCTGGGCAAGACGGTGAAGCCGGACGTGGTTCGCTGGGTGACCGGGAAGCCCTGACCGTCGACGGGTGCATCGGCCGGGTTAGGCCCGGCGGGTAGCCTCGACCACGTAGCCCATGTCCTCCGACCCGAAGCCCTGGTCGACCAGATCCTGCATCAGCTCCAGGGTTCGCTCCAACTGGCCGGTGGGCGCTCCGGTCTTCCTCGCCTGCTCGAGGGCCAGCACCAGGTCCTTGCGGGCGAGATCGACGGTGAAGCTGATCGGGGCGGTGTCCGGATGCAAGTACTGCTCCCGGCGATAGGTGAGCATCGGGGCCCCGGCCGCCCCCTTGGCCAGGATGTCCATGGTGATCTCCGGCTCCACTCCCGACTTCTCGGCGAGCGCGACGGCCTCGGCCACCGCCTGGTTGAGGCCGTAGAGGACCGAGTTCACTGCCAGCTTGAGAACGGCGGCGGAACCAGTCGGGCCCACGTGAATCGGGTTCCCCACGGCCCCGAGGATGGGTTCGACCCGCTCGAAGACCTCGGGAGCGCCACCGACCATCACCAGGAGCGACGCCGCCTCGGCCGCCGCCGTCGCTCCCGAGACCGGGGCATCGACCATCGTGCCCCCCCGGCTCTCGACCAAATCCCGCACCCGCTCGAAGCTCTCCGGGCCCGATGTGCCCATGTCGATGGCGACGGTTTCCGGTCCGACACCCTCGAGCAGGCCACCCGGCGTCTCGAAGACCTCGACCAAGGCGTCACCATCGGCCAGCATGGTGATCAGGACGTCGCTTCCCGCCGATAGCTGCGAGAGGCTCCCCGCCACCGCCCCGCCGTTGTCCTCCACCCACTGCTCGGCCCTCGACGCAGTCCGGTTCCAGACCAGTAGCTCGTTTCCCGCACCGAGATTGCGAGCGATCCTCGACCCCATCCGGCCCAGACCGACGAACCCGATCGTCACGCTCATGGCATCACCGACATGCTTGGTGCCCCGCATCCCGGGAGGCGGCGCCTGCCCCGGCCCGGGCGTGGAGGTGCCGATGGAAACATCCCATTGTCCGGCTGAGTATGCCCGATGGTCGTCACGATCCACAAACACTTGCAGTTATCGTGCGGCCCAGTCCACGGAGGTCCTTCGATGCGGGCGGTCGTCTATCACGGTCCGGGCGATGTCCGGCTCGAAGACGTGCCGGCACCACGGCCCGGGCCCGGCAGGCTGTTGCTCCAGGTGGCCACGGCAGGGATCTGCGGCACCGACGCGGGCGAGTACGTTCACGACCCCCTGTTCTTCCCAATCCACGCCAGGCATCCCCACAGCGGTCACCGGGGCCCGACGATCCCGGGGCACGAGCTGTCGGGCTGGGTCACCGAGACCGGACCAGGAGTGACCGGGTTCGAGGTGGGAGACCTGGTGGCGGTTGGCTCCGGGGTGTCCTGCGGCAACTGCCCACCGTGTCGTAGGGGTGACACCAACATGTGCCAGACCTATTGGACCGTCGGTCTCCATGCCAACGGCGGACTGGCTGATCAGGTGTCGGTCCCCGCCTCCTGCACGTTGAATCTGTCCGGCAGCTCCCTCACGCCCGATCTCGCCGCTCTGACCCAGCCGATGGCGATCGCGGTGCATGCAACCCGGCGAGGGCGGGTCGGTGACGGGGACACCGCGATCGTGCTCGGTGCGGGCGGCATCGGGTCGTTCATCACCTATGCCGCAGCACGCTCCGGGGCCACCGTCACCGCCATCGACATCGACCCCGCCAAGCTGATCGTGGCCTCTCGTCTCGGTGCCTCCCGGACTCTCGATGCGTCCTCCCCCGGCTTCGAGGAGTCGCTGGCCGAAGTCGAAGCGCCGACCGTTGCCTTCGAATGCACCGCCCGCCCCGAGTCGCTGGCGCGGGCCTTGAGCCTCACCGCCGAGAACGGCCGCCTCGTCGTGGTCGGCCACCAACCGCAGCCGGTGACGGTCGACTTCCAGCTGGTGTCGATGGGCGAGCGCGAGGTCATCGGGACGATGGCCCATGCTTTCGCCCTCGACTTCGCACCGGCGGCGGGGCTGATCGCCTCCGATCCCGAGGCGTGGGCCGCGATCTCGCCCACCGTCTATCCGCTGGACCAGGTGGTGGAGAGTGGCTTGCAGCCGATGTCCCTGGGGCATTCACCCCAGGTCAAGGTTCTGTTCGACCCCTCCCTCGTCGCTCCCCGGCCCTTGAGGGCGGTGCACTAAGCAATTCGCCCGCCACGACACCATCGCCGGCTCACCGCGGAGTGTTTGCGAGGAATCCCCTTCCCTGCCTGCGGGGACACTCCTCTCTCCGGCGGGAATGACGGGACCCTATGACTCGCAGCCGAGTCCGTCGTCGTCGTTGCCGTCGAAGCCGTGGGGATCGGCGCCGATCACCCGGAATCTGCGATGGGAGATCTCGCCACAGTCGAGATCGGGAGGCGGCGACGGGATGCAGACATCCGGATAGCTCGGATCGCAGTCAGTTCCGCCGACGAAGGCGTTGATCGCCTCGGTCGTCGTCGACGCCTGCGCGGTCGCGGGGGCGCCCGCATATTCGTAGGTCAGGTGTGTGTTCCCGTTGGGATCGAGCAGGAAGGCAGTGTCACCGTCGTTGTTCCAGACTGCCGACCCGACGTTGCACCAGAAGAGCGTGGTGCCAAAGTTCTCACCACATCCGGTGTGAATGGTCACCGCCTCACCGGCTGCCAGGATGAACGATGTCGGGAAGCTGTAGCGGTGACTGGCCGATTCGTCTTTGAGCACCCACCCTGTGAGGTCGACCACGGTGTCGCCCTCGTTTCGGATCTGGACCCATTCGTCGTTGAGGTTCTTGTTGTCGTCTCCGTCGGCATCGAAGCGGAGGTCGCTGATCGCCAGGCTGGCCTCGGCCCTGGAGCCACACGCCTCCGCCGCCCAGAGACCGGACCCGGTCTCCCTGGCCGCGGCCTGCGCCGTCTCGAAACGCTCCCACAGGGCGGTGTCCGGCGGGTAGCGGCGGGCGATGGCCACCCCTCGCCGCACCAACTCCTCGTTGACCGACAGGCCCCCGACCCAGACATAGCGTAGAAGTCGGCCGAATTGATCCTCGTCGGACACATCCGTTGTCATCCCGACCTTGCTCCCGACCGGGGTCAAGGTCGCCAGGACCCGAGTCGCATCGTCGGCGAAGCACTCGTTGGACTCCGGTGAGTTGACGCCGATCAGCCTCACCTCGGCGACAGTCCCGTCCTCGTTACTCACCTCGAGGGTGTCGCCATCGGTGATCGAGGCCACCGTCACCAGGTCGGCGCCGGCCGGCAGCGGCGCCCCCGGATCACCGGAGGCGCCAGCTACCGGCGCCAGGAAGAGTGGGTCCACAGGGGCGATGGTGACAGTGGTGGTCGTGGTGACGGGACCGGTGGTGGTCGAGCCGGGTGAAGTGGTGGTCGTCGCCGATGTCGTCGTCGTCGAGTCGGTCGAAGTGCTGGTCGAACCGGCCACGGTCGTCGCCGGAGCGGCCAGGGCGTCTCCCGCGGACGACCCTGGCGACCCACTCAGGGCAAGCACCGCCACCAAGGCCGTCGCCGGGATCCATGCCGGGGAGACGGGACGGGGTGGCTTGACCGCCTGATTCGATCCGTCCCCCGGGAGTGGTGACCGGCTCTTGTGCTCATGCCACAGCGAGCGGCGTTCCTTCCATTCCCTCCATGAGGAGGGCGACCAGAATCGGACCCATGACGGGCCCCTCATCCTTGTGACCTCGACAGGCCAGGCTTTGCCGGCCAATCCATCCAGGAAAAGACCTCGTCCTCCGATCGTTTCCGCTGCTCTCCGACATCATCGGTCGACGGAACGAATTCCTGAGCTTGGCCGACCGTTCGTCAGTCGAGGGGAGTGATCCGGACCCGGCCGCTCGACTCGACCACCCACTCGGTGCTGTCGAAGGGCTCATCCTGGAGACGAGCCTCCATCCAGTCCGCCATCAGATCACGGTAGTTCGGGCCCTTGGCCGCAGCGGCAGAGCCGGCGACGCCGTGGCCGGACCCTTCGTAGATCACGAGTTGGCGGGGCGCAGACATCTCCTCGAAGAGCCCTCTGGCATGGGCAACCGGGCTCATCGGGTCGAGGCCACCTCCAACCGCCAGGTAGGGCCGGGTGATCTTGGAGACATGACCCTCCCAGGTCAGCTCATCCCGAATGGTGTCGAACTCGCTCTCGTCGTAGATCCCGGCCAAATACATGAGACGGACCTTGTAGAAGGGGTGGACCGAGTCGAAACCCGGTCTCATCCCCGGTTCGAAAGCGGTGGCGGAAACGGCACACGCCTTGAACCTCGGCTCATGGGCGACGGTGATCGTGCCCAACAAGGAGCCGAGACTGCTTCCGACGAGCCCGACGGCGGTGGTGTCGATCTCAGGACGGGTCTCGGCCCAGTCGATGAGTGCCTTCCCCACCCTTTTCCAGGCGTCGACCCGAAGACGGATGCCGAGCACCGCGCTCTCGAATTGGCCCGGGCCTTCGAAGAGAAGGACTGCGATGCCCCGATCCAGCCAGCGATCACCGTGGAGCGGGACAAATCGCTCTTTGAAGCCATCCATCCCCGGGATGCTCACCACCAGCGGGGCCGGTCCACCGCCGTGGCCGGGTGGAAGATGCAGCCATCCGGGGAGCGCCTGGCCCCCGAAGGGGATCCATACCGGCTCGACGTCATGATCGGCCAGCTCGGCGAACCGACCGTACGTGATTCGCTTCCGGTCGTTGAGATCGAGGTTGAGCCGGCTCCTCTCGGTCAGGGCCCATTGGGCGGCGGCGTAGAAGTTGGCTGCGATGAAGTAGCTGGATCGGGCACTCGCCAACCGCCCCGCGGCGAAGGCCTTGTCACCCCGCTCCTCCCTGCGCTGGGCCGCCGCGGCCAGCGTGGGAGATATCGCCGCATGTTGGGTCGCGTTCTTCGACACCCAGTCCACATCGGATCGGGCGTCGACCCCCACCGATTCGAGGATGGCGTCGAGACGGGGTTGAAAGCGGCGGATCCCGTTGAGCTGGACCATGGCATCCACCATCCAGCGCTGCTCCAGCCAGCGTCGGGTCACCGGCCCGCTTCCCTCTGCCTCCGCCTCGGGAATCGGGAACGGGTACCAGGGCTCGGCCATCGGGGACGAGCCTAGTTTGATCAATGATCACGGTGATCGGTTATCCGCGAGCCGACCAACGCCGGTCTGATAGCTCTCTGAAGCGCTAGGCCGCCAGCAGCGTCGTGGCGTCGACCATGATGCCGACGCCGAGCAGCAACATCACGATTGCGATGAAGCCGGTGTACCACCATCGTGCCCGGTGATCCGCGATCCAGAACCGCCGAACCCCGGAGACCCCCATCACCATGGCCAGCAGCGACAGAGCGATAGTGATCGGTGCGGCCACGGTGTCGACCAGACCGACCAGAGGTGCCAGGACCGGGATCAGCAGATAGGTGATGATGCAGCGGATCCCGGAGACGACGATGGCGGCAGTCGTGGACCGGCGGGCCCCGAACACCGCGTTCTTGTCGACAAGGTCGCCCAACCTGAGCAGACGCCGCATGAGCCTGTCAGCGGGCGTCCGCTCAGGGAGAAGTTCTTGCATCGGGCTAATTCCTACCTCCTGGCGGCGTCAGCGGGGCCACCCGTTCCGTTCGACCGCGATCCGTTGATGACTCGAGCACGCTAACCGCGGCGCGACGGCCCGAATCGATGCACTCGTTGAGCCCGATCCCGTGGAACGCCGCCCCGGCGAGGGCCAGCCCGGGGTGAGCGGCCAGTTCCGACTCCGCGGTCGACACCCGATTGGTGTGTCCCAGTGTGTACTGGTGGAGTCCGCCCTCCCACGGACGGGCCCAGGTCCGGGC
>JBOGEU010000076.1:0-2459 GCA_050741995.1 Acidimicrobiia bacterium
GCGTTGAACAGCGTCGACTTGCCGACGTTGGGGAGACCGACGATGCCGATGGAGAGACTCATGGCCGCCGCAGGTTAGGAAAGCTTGCCGAGGACTCGGTGCGAGTCCCCGGTTGTCACAACTAGCGTGCCGGCATGAGCAGGATCGCCGTCATCGGGGCGGGTTCATGGGGAACAACCGCGGCTTGCCTGGCCGCCCGCGTCACCGACACGATCCTTTGGGCACGAAGGCCGGAGATAGCCGACTTCATCAATGCACGCCGGGAGAATCCCGAGTACCTCCCCGATCTCCGGCTCCCTGACCAGCTCACGGCCACCCCCGACCTGGGAAAGGCGGTGTCCGAGGCCACTGCGGTGGTGATGGCAGTCCCCTCCCATGGCTTCCGCGACGTGTTCACGGCGGCTGCCGGGGACATCGACGACGACGTGCCGATCGTGTCGCTCACCAAGGGCATCGAGCAGGGAACCCTGGCCACGATGACCCAGGTCATCGCCGAAGTGTCGCCGGGGCACGACCCGGGCCGGATCGGCGTCCTCACCGGCCCCAACCTCGCATCCGAGATCGCGGCGGGTCAGCCGACGGCCGCCGTGATGGCTTTCAGGGACACAGATACCGCAATGTCCCTGCAATCGGTCTTCATGGGGCCCAGCTTCCGGGTGTACACCAACGACGACGTCCCCGGGTGTGAGCTGGGGGGCGCCTTGAAGAACGTGATGGCGATCGCAGCAGGGATGTCCGACGGGCTCGGCTTCGGCGACAACACGAGAGCCACGCTGATCACGCGTGCGCTGGCAGAGTTGACCCGACTCGGGATCGCCCTGGGGGGCCGGCCCTCGACCTTTGCCGGGCTGGCGGGCATGGGAGACCTGATCGCGACCTGCATCTCCTCCAACAGCCGCAACCACCAGGTCGGCTATGCCCTGGCCAGGGGCCAGAGCCTGGATGCCGTCGTCGAAGAGATGAGGATGGTTGCCGAAGGGGTGAAGACCACCCGTGCCGTGCTCGACCTCGCCGCAAGGAACCGGATAGAGATGCCTATAGCCGGTCACGTCGGGCTGGTCCTCTACGAGGGCATGCACCCGAGAGACGCCGTCATGCGGCTCATGACCCGCGACGCCAAATCGGAAGACTGATGCCGGACAGAGTGCCCGATCCGGCCCGGATCCGTCGTCTTCCGGAAAAGGCTGTCGACGACCGCTCCGACATCGAGGCCATCCTCGACGAGGGTTTCGTCTGTCATGTCGCCTATCCCGTGGGCAAGCGGCCGGTGGTGGTCCCGACCCTCTACGTGAGGCACCGCGACGCAGTCCTGTTGCACGGCTCCCCCGCCTCGGGGATCGCGATGGCCGCAAAGCGCCACTCCCCGCTGAGTGTGGCGGTCACCCTCGTCGACCAGATCGTGGTGGCGAGAAGCGGCTTCGAGTCTTCGATCAACTACCGCTCGGTCGTGATCCATGGGGAAGGCAGGTTGCTGGAGGGCGCCGAGCACGAGCACGCCCTCGATCGGCTGGTGGAGGGTCTGATCCCGGGCCGGCTCGCCGACATCCGACGTCCAACGGCAAGAGAGTTGGCCAGCACCGCAGTCGTGTCGCTGCCCATCGACGTCGTCTCCGCCAAGGTCTCGGTCGGCCCACCCGAGGACGCCGAGGCCGATATCGGGACCGGGGTCTGGGCCGGGGTGATCCCACTCAGGGTGTCCTATGGGCCGCCGGTGCCTGCCCCGGACCTGGAGGCCGAGGTCGATACCCCGGACTATTTGACCGGCTTCAGACGTTCCTGATTCATCGCAACCCCGACCCGAGCCCCGGTGTTCTAAAGCCATGGCCAATCGACTGCCCACCACATCACACGGCACGAATCGAGATGCGTTCAGCCGCGGCGACTGGGCACGGTTCGTCGGGGTCAGCGCCATCTGGGGCGCCTCGTTTCTCTTCATGGCCATCGGTCTCGATGCCTTCCACCCCGGATTGGTCACCTGGCTCAGGGTCGCATTCGGAGCGGCGTTCATGGCAAGCCTGCCCAGGGCCCGATCCACCAAGATCGCCGGCGCCGACCTGCCCAGGGTCGCTCTGCTCGGTGTCACCTGGGTGGCGATTCCCCTGACTCTCTTCCCGATAGCCCAGCAATGGGTCGATTCGGCGGTCGCCGGCATGCTCAACGGAGCGATGCCGATGTTCACCGCCATCGTGGCGTCGGTGCTTCTCCGCCAACTCCCCGGTCGACTCCAGATCCTCGGCCTGGTTGTCGGGTTTGCCGGGATCATGGCCATCGCCATTCCCTCGGCGGAGTCGGGGAAGACAGCCGCCATCGGGGTGATCCTCGTTCTCCTGGCCACCGTGGCCTACGGTTTCTCCACCAACATCGTCGCGCCTCTCCAGCAGAGATATGGGTCGATCCCGGTCATGGCTCGCGTGCTTTGGGTGGGGGCCGCTCTGGTGACGCCGTACGGGCTCTACGGG
>JBOGEU010000077.1:0-1542 GCA_050741995.1 Acidimicrobiia bacterium
GTGTTCCAACTCGGCGCCACCGCCCCCTACCGCATCGGCGACGGTCTGTTCATCTGCTCGTCGGCCACTCCGCCGGGGGCAGGTGTGCACGGCATGTGCGGCTATTACGCAGCCCGAGCCGCGCTCAGAGGCTGACATTCCGGCCGCGGGTTCACGACCTGATCCATACCGACACCGCCGACGGCTGCATCGTCTCGGAGACCACGTCACGCCAACCGTCCGACACGTCGGTTGGGTTCACCCGGTCACGCAGCGACCTGGCGAAGGAGTCCATGACCCGTTGGGCATCGTAACGGGCCCGGTTGAAGCGGCGATCGATCCAGACCTGGACCCGATGGCGAACCGGGTTGAACAGGGCAGCCACGGCCAGGGTGGAAGCAGCGACGGCCAGATCGGATTCGGCGGGGAGAAACGACGTGATCAAGGTCACCACCCCGAAGAAGACCGCCCCAAGCAGGCCCACCACGAGCAGATAGGTGACGGTCCTGGAGACGATGCGGTCGATCTCGAACAGCCGGTGCTTGAGCACCGACACTCCGATGGCGATGGGAAGGGCCAGGACTGCGATACCCCACGCGATGTCCCAGACCACGGTTGGGATTGGGGTGAGGTCGGCCAGGGTCTCCTGGGCCAGGCTCGTGCCGATCAATGCGACCACTGCGAAGGCGAACCATTTGACCTGGAGTCGCTCCACTGTGCGGGCACGGATGTATCGAATCACCTGCGTGGCCGCGGCCACCACGACGAACCCGGCGAGCAACAGGTAACCGACGGTGGATGCTTCGCCGTACTCCGGGTTGGGCACGCCTGGGATTCCGATCGGGTTGTCCACCCACGTCTGGCATCGACCCGAGTCGTCGGCCGTCACGCATAGTTGCTCGGCGACGAGGTAGCTGAGGGTCACCAAGAAGAGAACGAAGCCCCACCAGTTCATGAACCGCCACCGGGCGGTGATCGTTCGCCCGGTCGGGAACCAGAGCACGAGAAAGCCGAGGATCACGAACCATGAGAGCCATAGGGCGCCACCGATGGCTCCTGCCACCGGTCCGCCGCGATCAGCCAGGTCATCTGCTACGGCGCCGAGCAGGAGGACCATGGCTATCGAGGCCATCACCCACCCGACGCGATTGCCGTCGGCACGGATCAGGATGACGACGCCCACGGTCAGAAACAGCATCGCGGCTGCCGCGAGCACGAATTCGTCGAAGGCGGTGCCAGCGGCTCCGTTGATCGAGATAAACGCCAGGGAAGCTCCCCCGACCAGCACCATGAGCAGGGACCCGACAATCACCGATAGGCGGGAAGACCCCTGCCTACCCTCGGTGTTGCTCGCATGGAGAGTTGGCATGATCGGCCTGGCGCTCCGTTCAGATCACACAGCCTGAAGCGCCCCAGCTTCGTCGTCGAAGATCTCGATCGCCTCGTCGAGACGGGTCAAGGAGAAGATCTGGCGATAGTGATCCGTCAGGCCGTAAGCCATCAGGCGGTGGCCGCTGCGCTGAGCCCGGATCAGGGTCGTCACCAGGAGTCCGATGCCACCAC
>JBOGEU010000078.1:0-11333 GCA_050741995.1 Acidimicrobiia bacterium
ATCTGGGGGACACCCATCGGCGCCGGCGGGATGCCAGTGAGCCGAAACTTGCCCAGGCTCTGGTTGTCGGCCACCATCGTCCGCTCACCCTGGAGGACGTTGATCTCGACCTCGGGCTGATTGTTCTCGGCCGTGGTGAAGATCTCCGACCGCTTGGTGGGGATGGTCGTATTGCGCTCGATCATCCGGGTCATGACGCCGCCCTTGGTCTCGATCCCGAGGGTCAACGGCGTGACGTCGAGAAGCAGGATGTCCTTGACGTCGCCCTTGAGCACACCGGCCTGGATGGCGGCGCCGGCGGCGACCACCTCGTCGGGGTTGACACCGCGGTGGGGGTCCTTCCCCGTGAGGCTCTTCACCAACTCCTGGACGGCGGGCATCCGAGTCGAACCGCCGACGAGGACCACGTGGTCGATGTCGGCTACGGGGATCCCGGCATCCTTGATCGCCTGCTCGAACGGCCGCTTGGTCCGCTCCAGCAATTCCTCGGTCAGCTTCTGGAACTCGGAGCGGCTCAGCTTCCTCTGAAGATGCAGCGGCCCCTCGGAGGTTGCGGTGATGAAGGGGAGGTTGACCTCGGTCTCCGAGACGCTGGAGAGCTCGATCTTCGCCTTCTCCGCCGCCTCCTTGAGACGCTGGAGAGCCATCCGATCCTTGCTCAGGTCGACGCCGTGGTCGTTCTTGAACCCTTCGACCAACCAGTCGATCACCTTCTGGTCCCAGTCGTCGCCACCGAGGTGGGTGTCACCGGAGGTCGCCTTGACCTCGAAGACCCCGTCGCCGATCTCGAGGACGGACACGTCGAATGTGCCCCCACCGAGGTCGAAGACCAGGATGGTGTGATCTGTCTGCTTGTCGAGCCCATAGGCGAGTGCGGCTGCGGTGGGCTCGTTGATGATTCGCAGCACGTTCAGCCCGGCGATCCGGCCGGCCTCGTTCGTGGCCTGACGCTGGGCGTCGTTGAAGTATGCGGGGACGGTGATGACCGCGTCGGTGACCGTGTCACCCAGGTACGCCTCTGCGTCCCGCTTCAGCTTCATGAGGATGCGGGCCGAGATCTCCTGTCCGGTGAGCTTCTTTCCGTCGATCTCGATCGACCAGTCGGTGCCCATATGACGCTTGACCGAGCGGACTGTCTGGTCGGGGTTGGTGATCGCCTGACGCTTGGCCACCTCTCCGACGAGGACGTCGCCATCCTTGAACGACACCACCGACGGGGTGGTCCGGCCACCTTCGGCATTGGGGACGATGGTGGGATCACCACCTTCGAGAACGGCGATGACGCTGTTGGTGGTGCCCAGGTCGATGCCTACTGCACGTGCCATGTCTAATGATCCTCCGGGTCAGATTGAGTCTGTCTAGATGCTACAACCTGAGCGAGGTATTGTCATATTCCCTCGACGGCGAGACGGGGAGGCAAAACGTAGGACGCCTCGAATCGCCTCGGCTCAACCGAGTGATTTGATGTACTCCACCAGGTCGTTGATGTCCGCCTCGGTGAGGGTCTCCGAATAGGTGGTGGGCATGACCGGGTCGAATCCGGCGACCACCTGTGTCGCAGGGTCGACCACCGAGGCGAAGAGGTAGGCGTCATCGGCGACCACCGACTCGCCCGAGACCAGTGGGCGGCTGGCTCCCGCCAGCCCCTTCCAGGTGGGGCCGGTCCCGCTGGTGCCGTCGACTGCGTGACAGGCGAGACACCCGGTCGAGGCCGCGAGCGACTGGCCCCGGGCTGCGGCCTCGGCGTCGAAGGAGATCGCCGTCGTGCTCCCGGTCGGGTTGGCGGCGATGGTGTCGCCCGAGAACAGCCACAGCCCCAAACCGAGGACGACGGTCAACCCGAGCGCCAGCGCCCCTTCAGCCCTAGTTCTCATGACGGTGAACCGTAGACAACAAGCCCCTCAATCCTATGGTTTGAGAACGGCGGACAGCGGATATCGTTGCGATTGCCTGGTGACGCGAGACTCGACGAGAGTGGGATTCCGAGGAGGAGACATGACCGGCATCGATGTGGCCCTCTTGCTACTGAGACTGTGGGCGGGCTTCGTGATCATCGCCCATGGGGTAAACCATGGGCGAACATTGGCGGGCACCGCCAAGTGGTTCGCCTCGAAGGGATTTCGATCCGAGCAACTCAACGCCAGGATGTCGTCGCTCAACGAGATCGCGATCGGTGTTGCCCTGATCGCCGGGCTTCTCACCTCCGTGGCCGCGGCGGGACTGGTGGCGACGATGTTCGTCGCGTTCTGGTCGATCCATCGATTCGTGGGATTCTTCAACTTCCATCGCCCCGATGAGGGGTACGAGTACGTGACGACTCTCGCCGTCATCGGCCTGGCTCTCGCGGTGGCCGGTCCCGGTCGATATTCGGTCGATGAAGCCCTGGGCATCGCAGGCAATCTCGACGGATGGGTCGGACTGGCGATCATCGGAGGCGGCCTGCTGGTGGCGGCGGGTCAGCTGGCGACGTTCTGGCGTAAGCCACGCGGTGAGGAGGGCATCGCTTGAGAGTGGGACCGATACCCGACGATTTTCAGTTCGCGCGCGACCAACTGCACCAGATCGCCTTCTATGCGATCGCACCGGCTCGATACGACGCCATGGGCCGCATGGGGCTCAGGCCCACCCCCGGAGGATTCGGCACCCCGGAGTTCGAGGGCCGGGTGGCCCGGGTAGAGGGAGGGCTCCTCGTCCACGAGCAAGACGGCAACGTCGCCACCCAGTCGATCAGCACGATCCGGGGCGCAGCCGAGTTCTTCGGGATCGAGTACGAGGTGGGCTGGTTCGCCGACTTCCGGGACCCGCCGGCCCCGATGGACCCCGACCGCCCGCTCAACGTGGGAGAGACCCCGTCGCTGGCCCTTGGCGAGTGGTTTAGATTCGGGTTCGAGGTCCTCGACCAATTCCGCGCGCGAGGTGACGACGACGACGACGTATCCGAGGTTCAGCTCTGGCCCGAGCACTTCGACGCGGCGACCGAGATCGGCGATGCCGACCTGAATCAGCGTGCCAGCTATGGAGCCTCCCCGGGCGACGAAGGGCATCTGGAGCCGTATCTCTACGTCTCGCCGTGGTCCGACATCGACCGCTCCAACCCGTACTGGAACGACCGCCATTTCGACGGGTCCAGTCTCCGTTTCGCCGAGTTGATGGCGGCCGAGGACCAGGCCCGCGTCGCCCACGACTTCTTCGAGCAGGGCTACCGGATCCTGCACTCCCCCTACACCTGATCGGGTCGGGCAGGTCCGCCCCGGTGGGTCTCAATTGCGGTCGGCGGTGCTCCACGATCTCGTGATCTCGGCTACCAACCCCCTGGCCGCGGCCCTGACGATGCGGATCGTGTCGTCGTAGCCCGCCGCGGGACCACCCCAGGGGTCGGGGACCTCGTCTGTCGTCGCCTCGGGGTCGTAGGTGCGAAACAGCCGCACCTTGGCCAGCGCCTCCCTCGACGGTGCCAGGGCCTCGAGGTCTCTGAGGTTGGCCCGGTCCATGGCCAAGATGATGTCGAATCGGTCGAAGTCGGTGGCGGTGGCCTTCCGGGCACGGCCCTGGATGTCGAGACCGGCCCGTTCGCCTGCGGCGACGGATTCAGGATGGGGCGGCTGTCCGATGTGCCACGCCCCGGTCCCCGCCGAGTCGACTTCCAGATCGAGCCCTGCGCTCGTCGCCGTTTCCCTGATGGCTGCCTCCGCCGCCGGTGAACGGCAGATGTTTCCTGCGCAGACGGCGAGGATCCTCAACCGGCCTCCTCCGCAAGACGATCTTCAGCGAGCTCGATGTAGGTCTGGTCGGTGTCGAAGCCGACATAGTGCCGGCCCGAGCGGGCCGCGGCCACGGCGGTGGTACCGGATCCCATGAAAGGGTCGAGCACGAGATCGCCCTTGTAGGTGTAGAGCTCGATCAGACGCCGGGGCAGGGCCACCGGGAACGGAGCCGGGTGACCGATCTTCCGTGCGCTCTCGGTAGGGATCTCCCAGACATCTATGGTCGCCTCGAGAAACTCCTCGGTTGCGATCGTTGCCTCGTGAGGCAGATTCCCTGCTTCCCGCCGCCGCCGATCCACCGCACGGTCGAATCGCCCTTTCGAGGCGATGATCACCCGTTCAGTGACGTCACGGAGTACCGGGTTTTGCGGCGAGCGGAAGGAGCCCCAGGCACAGCTTCCCCCCGCACCTCTCGCCTTCTGCCAGATCACCTCGCCACGCATCAGCATGCCAAGGTCGTCCTGCATGATGGAGATGACGTCGGCCGAAAGCGACCGGTACGGCTTGCGCCCGAGGTTGGCGACGTTGATCGCCATCCGGCCACCGGGCTCGAGCTTGCGCATGCACACTGCCAGCACCTCGTACAGCATCTCGAGATATTCGACGTAGGAGGCGGGAACGTGACCCGCGGCAAGGTCCATCTCGTACTCCTTTCCGGCGAAGTACGGCGGGGAGGTGACGATGAGGGCCACCGACCGGTCCGCTACCTGTTCGTCGCCCATCCGGCGTGCATCCCCGTGGAAGATGACGTCGCGAGCGACGGGCGAAGACACTCTCTCATCGCCGGAGACGAGGGGCGGGGCGAAGCGCTCATAGAACGGAGTCGAATCATGGGACTCTCGCCTGCCGGAGCCGAATTGGGATGTGGCCGTCGCCGTTCTGTGCCGCGCCATCGCTGGGGAAGTTACCGCCGGCGGCCCGAAGACATCGGCATAGACGATGGCACGCAGTACGCTTGCTACAGCAAGCATCAACCGCGAGCGACCATCGAGACAGGCCAGTTATGGGATCCCCGCCGAGAACCGATCGTGCGAGCGTCGAGGCCAGGCTTCGTGACGGGACCATCGCCGAGCTTCGTCCGATAGTGCCCGACGACCGAGCCTTGTTCGCCGAGGGCCTGCGCCAGATGTCGCTGGCGAGTCGTTTTGCCCGTTTCGGCTCCGGCGTCGCCAGTCTCGGCGAGGCCGAGCTTCGGTATCTGACCGAAGTCGACCAGGTGAGCCACGTGGCCTGGGGTGCCACCATCGATGGCCAGCCGGCAGGCGTGGGCCGGTATATCGTCGACGCAGCCGCCGACGCCGAGATCGCCATCACCGTGGTCGATCGGTTTCAACGAATCGGCCTCGGACGCGCCCTCTTCGACGCATTGGTGGCGACGGCGCGCGCCGGTGGCCTCGAGACCTTCCGCTTTGCCATCGAGCCCTGGAATCGGAGCGTGCTCCGGATGCTTCCCGGCGTCGACATCGTGGCTGACGAGACCGACGGGATGCTGGGCGGCCGGATCGAGATCGCCGAGTTGCCACCCGGCGAACGTGTCGAGGAATTCGTCACAGTCATCGACTCGTGCCGTCGGGGAGGGCCCGGGCGCGAGCCGCCGGCTCAGAGATCGGGCTCGGGGGCCGGCTCGAGGTCCAATGACGCCGAATTGATGCAATAACGGAGGCCGGTGGGGTTGGGCCCGTCATCGAAGAGATGCCCGAGATGGCCGCCACAGTTGGAGCATTTGACCTCGGTCCGCACCATCCCGTAGGAACGGTCGCTGTCCTCGATGATCCGCTCCGGTTTCAGCGCCTCGTAGAAGCTGGGCCATCCCGACCCCGACTCGAACTTGGTCTCGCTGGAGAACAGCTCCTCACCACAACCGGCACACCGATAGGTGCCTTCGGTCTTCGCGTCCCAGTACTTGCCGGTGAACGGGCGCTCGGTGCCCGCCTGACGCAATACCTCGTACTGCTCCGGGGATAGCTTTTGACGCCATTCGGATTCGGTTTGGGGCATGTCAGTCACGTTTTCTGCTCCTGTTCTACCTCTCCCATAAGCCTTCGACGATCGGGATTGTTCCCATCGGCGGACAAATGTGAGAGCAAGCGATCGATGAAGACTCCGAGGGCCGGGTTCAGCTTGACCCGGGCCAGTTCCGGGGCCATCCACTGCACCCGGTCGATCTCCGGGTAATGGCGGCCACCCATCTGGAAGGTGCCAGGCTCGATGGTGTCGGGGTCGAGGTCGGCGGCGACGGCATAGGCCACCACAACCTTGCGTGACTTCAGGGTTGTCTCACCGAGCTCGATCCAGGGGCCGGGCGGCGCCTCCCATCCGGTCTCTTCGGCGAACTCGCGTGCTGCCGCTTCCAGGTCGCTCTCTCCCGACTCGACCATGCCCTTGATGATCGACCACCAGCCATTGTCCCGTCTCGCGAAGTAAGGGCCGCCGGGGTGGGCGACCAGGAGCTCCAATCCGGAGCTCGAGCGATAGGGGACAAGACCCGCGGATCTCACAGTCCCCGACATTACGCTGGCCTGGTGACTGTGATCCAGGCCACGGATCGTCTCGCAGATCAAGTGGTGCTCGCTCTTCCCACTTTCCGGCTGTTTCCCGGCGAGCCGCTGGGGACCGGGCTCAAGAGACTCGGCGTGACCGAGATCGACCAGGCGATCACCGGCTTCTACGACGGTGAGGAGGCCTTCAGGGGAGCCGTTCACGAGTGCCGCAAGTCGACGAAGCGGGTCCGGGGCATGCTCCGCCTGATTCGGTTCGAGATCGGGGACAAGATCTATCACTTCGAGAACGCGTCGATGCGAGACACGGCACACCTACTGGCCGAAATCCGTGACGCCTCGGTGACCGTCGACGCCATCGCAGGCTTGCGCACCATGTATGGACCGCTTCTGGCCGAGGGAACGTTCGACGAGACCTGGGACAAGCTCATGGTGCGTCGGGATCGGATCGAGGAGCGAGCCATGGAGGACCCCAGAGTGGTCCCGAGGGTCGTGGCCGACCTGGAGCGGGCACGGGCCCGATACGCGTCGTGGCCCCTGGATCCTGGGGGGCGCGCCGCCTACGGGATGGGAATCCGCGATGACTATCGGGCGATAGGGCCCGGGTTGCAGGCCACTCACCGGCGGGGACGACGCGACATGGTGACTGCCTACAAGAGCCCCAGCCCGCAGCACCTCCATCTCTGGCGCAAGCAGGTCAAGTACCTGAAACACCAGATGGAGATCCTGACCCCGATGTGGCCCGAGGTGATGATCGGGATGGCACTCACTCTCGATCGCATCGCCGATCTCCTTGGTCAGGACCACGATCTGGCCGGTCTGTTGCAGCTGCTCGCCGATCGGCCCGACCTCTGCCCCAACCCGCTGGAGCGATCGTTGATGAGCGCTTTGGCTCTGCAGCGGCGGGCGGACCTACAGACCGCTTCCCGGATCCTGGGGCGCCGCATCTATGCCGAGAGCCCCGCTGCCCTCCACAGTCGTTTCGAGGCCTACTGGGAGTCGATGGAGATGGCGAGGACAATCCAGCTCACCTCCCTCTCGGCCTGAGCGGGAATCACCGGTGATGGCCCGGCGTTGTCCGTGCCATGACCGACCGTGGCCGTGTCCGGGTTGAGCCAGGCTCGAAACGAGTCCGGGCGATGCTCGGCGGGGTGACCGTTGCGGACACCATGACACCGCTGCTGGTTTGGGAGGGGCCCACCTACCCGACCTATTACTTCCCACCAGGCGATGTCCGCACCGATCTCCTGAGCCCGACCGGTGAAGTGAAGGGCTCGCCGAGTCGGGGCGAGGCCACCCAGTACCGAGTGATCGTGGGCGAGGCGGAAGGCGCCGCCTACGCATACCACGACGCATTGATCCCGGAGTGCGTAGATCACTACGTGCTCGTCTGGAAGACCATGGACCACTGGTTCGAGGAGGACGAAGAGGTCTTCGTCCATGCCCGCGATCCCTACACCCGAGTCGACATCCTCCAGTCGTCGCGCCGGGTCAGGGTCGAGGTCGACGGGGTGACAGTCGCCGACAGCACCAATGCCTCCTTCTTGTTCGAGTCACATCTCCCCACCCGGTATTACCTGCCCAAGACCGACGTTCGGATGGATCTGCTGACTCCGACCGAGCGGGTCACCGGCTGCCCTTACAAAGGCACTGCCCGTTATTGGTCGGTCACGGTGAACGGGATGACCCACGAGAACTTGGTGTGGGGCTACGACACCCCGCTGCCCGAGTCGCAGAAGATCGCAGGCCTGGTCGCCTTCTACAACGAGAAGACCGACATCTATGTCGACGAGGTCCCCCAGGAGCGCCCGAAGACCAAATTCTCCTAGATCGACGAGACCTGGCGAATGAGCGGAATTGTGATGGACCACGAACACCATACCGACCACCACGGGAACCATGGCGAAGGCCATCGAGCAGCGCCGGTGATGGCTGCCGAGCACTCGAGCGGCCACCACGATCACCCGGCGGGCCATGACCAGCACGCCGGGCACAGCGTGGCCATGTTCCGGGACCGGTTCTGGCTCTCGTTGACGTTGACCCTGCCCGTCGTCTTCTACAGCGAGATGATCCAGGAGTGGTTCGGCTATTCGGCTCCCGGGTTCCCCGGGTCGGAGTGGCTGTCGCCGGTCCTGGGCACGGTGATCTTCGTATATGGCGGCCGGCCGTTCCTGGTGGGCGCGGTCGGAGAGGCGAGAGATCGCCAACCGGGGATGATGCTCCTGATCGGGATGGCGATCACGGTCGCGTTCGCCGCCTCGCTGGCCACGACATTGGGCTGGTTCGACCTGGACTTCTGGTGGGAGCTGGCCGCCCTGATCACGATCATGCTCCTCGGTCATTGGATGGAGATGCGAGCCATCGGCCAGGCCCGGGGCGCACTGTCCGCTCTCGCCGAGTTGCTTCCCGACGAGGCAGAGCGCCTCATGGACGGCAACGTCGAGTTGATTCCGGTCTCCGACCTCCAAACCGGCGATCTGGTATTGGTCCGGCCCGGGGGGCGGGTGCCCGCCGATGGGGTGGTGGTCGAAGGTGTGGCCGAGCTGGACGAGTCGATGGTGACCGGCGAGTCGAACCCGGTGCCGAGGAGCTCTGGAGACCGGGTGATCGCAGGGACCGTGGCCACAGATTCCGCGGTTCGGATCGAGGTGACCGCGGTCGGCGAGGACACTGCGCTGGCGGGGATCCAGAGACTGGTCGCCCAGGCACAGCAATCCAGCTCCCGGTCGCAGGTTCTCGCCGACCGGGCCGCGGCCCTCCTCTTCTACGTGGCGGCTGGGGCTGCCGTGGTCACCGTCGGCGCATGGGTGGTCGCCGGCGAGCCGGACCAGGCCGTCACCCGCATGGTCTCGGTGCTGGTCATCGCATGTCCCCACGCCCTCGGCCTCGCTATCCCCCTCGTCATCGCCATCTCCACGGGCATGGCCGCTCGAAACGGGATCCTGGTCAAGGATCGTCTCGCCTTGGAGCGGATGCGCACCGTGGACATCGTTCTCTTCGACAAGACAGGGACCCTCACCAAGGGGAGCCATGCGGTGCGAGGGGTGGCAGGTGAGGATGAGGATCGCGTGTTGGCCCTGGCTGCTGGCGCCGAATCGGACTCGGAGCACCCCCTGGCGCGGGCCATAGTCGCCGCCGCCGCCGAACGTGGCCCGATCCCGGCCGCCAGCGGGTTCCGATCGATGAGCGGTCGTGGTGTCGAGGCGATCGTAGACGGGATCGAGGTCGCGGTCGGAGGCCCCGCCCTGCTCCACGAGCGGGGGATGGAGATGCCGGCCCGGCTGAGGGAGCAGGTGGAGGCATGGCAGGCGCGAGGAGCGGCGGTGCTCTACGTCGTCGAGGACGGCAAAGTCAACGGGGCATTGTCCCTCGAGGACGAGATTCGCCCCGAGTCGCATGAGGCAGTAGACCGACTGCACGCCCTGGGGGTGAAGGTGGCGCTGATCACAGGGGATGCACGCCAGGTCGCCGATGCGGTGGGCGCCGAGCTGGGGATCGACGAGGTGCTGTCCGAAGTCCTACCCGAGGACAAGCACTCCAAGGTGGCCGAGCTCCAGGAGCGGGGCCTCAAGGTGGCGATGGTCGGCGACGGCGTCAACGACGCCCCGGCCCTGGCCCGGGCCGACGTCGGCATCGCTATCGGCGCCGGCACCGATGTCGCCATCGAGTCGGCTGGGATCGTGCTCGCCTCCGACGACCCCAGGGGAGTGGTCGGCATCCGCCGCCTGTCTACGGCCGGCTATCGCAAGATGCTCCAGAACCTGGCATGGGCGACCGGGTACAACGTCTTTGCCATCCCCCTGGCCGCCGGCGTCCTGGCCTGGGCCGGGATCGTCCTCGCCCCAGCAGCGTCGGCGCTGTTGATGAGTGCCTCCACCGTGATCGTGGCCCTCAATGCCCAGCTACTGCGAAAGGTCGACCTCAGGGTCTGAGCCGATCACCGTTGCCCGGGAAGATCAGATGGCTGTCGCCGAACTCATGCCACAGGTACCCGGAGTCGAGGGCGCTCTGGTAGCTCTGTGTCAGCAGGGATCTCCCGGCCACGGCCTGGAGGAGGTCGAGGTGGGTCGAGGCCGGGTCGTGCCAGCCGGTTATCAAACCGTCGACCAGGCGAATCTCGTGGGAGGGCCCGATGACCAGATCCGTCCAGGAGCGAGCAGGATGGCTCACCCGCCGGGAGTCGGCCGTTGTCTCGAGGGCCCGGACCACGGTCGTTCCCACCGCGATCACCCTCCCGCCCTGGCGCCGGGTGTGGTTCACCTGGGCTGCGGTGGCTTCGGGGATCTGGAACCACTCGGGATACGGTGCTTCGCCCGCCTCGAGCGAGGAGACGCCGGTGTGGAGAGTCAGCGGGGCTATCGAGACGCCGTCGGCCACCAGTGAGGTGATCAGTCGCTCGGTGAACGGTCGTCCGGCGCTCGGCATCTCTGCCGAGCCTGCGATGCGGGCGAACACGGTCTGATACGCCTCGAGGGGGAAGGGGCCCGAACCGTGGCGATAGCGGATCGGCCGCCCCCATGTCGCCAGGTACTCGTGTAATGGGCGGCCCAGGTCGGCACGGGCAACCCAGAGCCTTCGGCTCCCCGAATCGGCCGGGTAGCGAGCGAGCAGCTCGAGGATCCCGCCACCGGGAAGGGCGAGGCGCCCCGGCTCGGGGTCCGGATAGGGCAGGGACGTCGCTCCCGACACGTGCCGTGGCTCGACGACGTGCAGCCCACCGGGCAGGGTCGTGGAGAAGTGAATGGCCAACTCCTGGTTCACCACCACCGATGCAGGAAGCGTGGCCGAGTTGTTCGCCACCAGGAGGTCACCCGGGCGGAGCTCCGACGGAAGCTCACGGAACCGGCGATGCCGCACACCGTCGGCGTCGGACACCATGAGACGCACCTGATCGCGATGAAGGCCGCGCGCCTCGGCTGGGGCAGTCGCCTCGAGCTCGGAAGGAAGCGTGAACCCGTCGAGCAGGTCTGTGGGACGGAGGGTGGCGGGAGCAATCATGTGCCGACGCTCTCCGTGAGAAGTTGCTCGGCCAGGTATCGGCCGCTCGGGTAATCGCCATCGAGCAGGGTGA
>JBOGEU010000079.1:0-2125 GCA_050741995.1 Acidimicrobiia bacterium
ATGCCACGGTGCCGACCGTGATCGACGGCGCCGGCAACTGCCACGTCTATGTCGACGCCGCCGCCGATCTCGACAAGGCGCTGAGGGTCGTGGTCAATGCCAAGGTTGAGCGCCCGGGGGTCTGCAACGCCGCCGAGACGCTGCTGGTCCACGAGTCGGTCGCCGATCGGTTCGTCGTCGATGCCGCCAAGGCCCTCATCGCCGAGGGGGTCGAGCTCCGTGGCGATGAGCGATCCCGGCAGCTGGTGCCCGATATCGGGGCGGCCACCGAGGCCGATTGGGGCACCGAGTTCCTCGACCTGATCATGGCGGTGCGTGTGGTCCCGGATCTCGAGGCTGCCATCGAGCACGTTCGCCGTTACGGGACCGGGCACACCGAGGCGATCCTCACCGAGGATCTGGTTGCCGCCGATCGATTCGTGAGTGCTATCGACACCGCGGTGGTGGCGGTCAATGCCTCGACCCGGTTCACGGATGGCCAAGAGTTCGGGTTCGGCGCCGAGATCGGCAACTCGACCCAGAAGCTCCACGTTCGGGGGCCAATGGGTCTGGAGTCCCTTACCAGCGAGCGCTACGTGCTCTATGGTGATGGTCAGGTCCGCTGAAGGGAGGCGAACGGTGGGCAACTACGACACGGTTGTGGGTAGGGACAGCGATGCTGCTACAGTTTCGCTTGTTCCCCCGGATCAATTCAGGTTTTACGCGCAATGAAATCAGCTACCGAGATCGTCGCCGAGTACGGCACGCACGAGAGCGACACAGGGTCGCCGGAAGTGCAAGTCGCCCTGCTCAGCGAGCGGATCAATCATTTGACCGAGCATCTCCGTGAGCACAAGCACGACCATCACAGTCGTCGCGGGCTCTTGATGATGGTCGGTAAGCGGCGTCGTCTGCTCGACTACCTCCGTCGTGAGGATGTCGAGCGTTATCGAAGCCTCATCGCCAAGTTGGGGCTACGTCGCTGATACAGGTTTCATGAGGAGCGGTCAACCCGCCTCTCGTGACGGGGCCGATGGCCCCACCCGCGCTCCGTCCAGCAGGCCGGAGCCAAAGACACGCTCCAGCCAGTAAGTTGGAGCCCAAGACGGTTCCGACCACACGGTCGGGCCGACATCGAGCCCTGCCGGTTGTCAGTGGCGATGTCTCGGTTGCACCTGAGACATGACTACTGCCAACGGGCTCGGCTCCCAACACAAGGAGCACTTAGTGCCCGAAATCTCCGTAAAGGGGACCATCGGCGGCAAGGAGTTCGTCCTGAGCACCGGCAAGCTTGCCGGTCAGGCCGACGGCGCCGTGGTTGCCCGTCTGGGTGGTACCGAAATGCTGGTCACCGCCACAGCAAACAAGAAGATCCGGGAGGGAGTCGATTTCTTCCCTCTCACAGTTGACTTCGAAGAGCGTATGTACTCGGTGGGCAAGATCCCCGGGTCGTTCTTCCGTCGCGAGGGTCGACCATCCGAGCAGGCGATTCTGACCTGTCGGCTGATCGACCGACCGCTTCGGCCCTCCTTCTCCGACAACTATCGCAACGAGACCCACGTGGTGGTCACCTCCCTGGCGGTGGACCAGGAGATCGCTTTCGACGTGGTTGCCTTGAACGGCGCATCGGCGGCCTTGAGCGTGAGCCCGATCCCGTTCCAGGGACCGATCGGCGGCGTTCGCCTCGGCTTGAAGAAGGGGGAGTGGATCCCGTTCCCCACCCACACCGATCTCGAAGAGTCGGTTTTCGAGTTGGTGGTCGCCGGTGGTCGTAACTCCGACGGTGGGATCGACATCATCATGGTCGAGGCCGGCTCCACGCCCAACGGCCTGCGTCTGATCGCGGCGGGCGATACCCCATCGGATGAGAGCACGGTGGCCAGAGGCCTCGAAGAGGCCAAGGCGTACATCGGTGATTTGATCGATCTCCAGAACGAGTTGACCTCCAAGGTGGAGAAGAAGGAAGTCGAGTGGCCGATCGCCATCGACTACTCCGACGAGATCCACCAGAAGGTGAGCGCGATCGCAGAGCCGAAGCTCGGCTCGGTGGTCACCATTGCCGACAAGCAGGAGCGCAACGCCGCAGAGGACGATGTCCTGGAGGCCGTCGTTGCCGAGCTGGGTCTTGCCGAGGACGACGACGAGA
>JBOGEU010000080.1:0-2191 GCA_050741995.1 Acidimicrobiia bacterium
CCACTTGAGCGGCGCAGATCCCGGGCCGACCCGAGGCACGGGCGAAGCCGTCGGCCATGTAGGCGGCGGGCTTCTCGCCATGGGGGCGGAGACGTTTGATCGCGGTGTGCTTCTCCAACTCGACCATCGTCCGGCGGAGGACCGCAGGGACGTGGAATATGTGGGTGACTCCGTAGCCTTCGAGCATCTCGGCCAGGACCCGGGCTCCGGTGGTGATCATTGTTTCTCCCCCCGGACCGTTGATCGCAAGAGCTGCTGCTCGGGGTTCAGTTCGTGGTCCATGGCTCCTTTGGGTGAAGAGAGGTCGGATCATATATCGTGCATCCTGCACAACCGATCCCGGGCCGAGTGAGGGAATGTGACCGCAAGCATCGAGACCGTCCGTGAGCTGAGTCAACGTCACAGCAACTGGGGGCGTTGGGGCCCGGAGGACGAAAAGGGGACACTCAACCTGGTGACACCGGAGATGGTGGTTGCCGCCGCCGGCCTGGTCCGGCAGGGCAGAACCATCTCGATGGCCCTTCCCTATGACGAGGACGGCCCACAAAATGGTGGTCTTGGCCGATTCAACCCGATCCACCTGATGATCCGGGACGGGGCCGATGCCATCGCCGGGACCTCGATCCGCGACTTCTACGGCGGTGTCGACAAGTACTTCCGGGGAACCGACGACATCATCATCATGCCCCTCCAATCCGGGACCCAGTGGGACGCCTTCGGCCACGTTGTGTTCGAGGGCCACATCTACAACGGCTACGGCGCCGAATGGGTCTCGAGCAAGGGCGCCCTCAAAGGTGACGTGGCCAATGCGGCCGGGGGCATGGTCGGCCGGGGAGTGCTCCTCGACCTGCCCCGGGCCCTCGGTGTCGACTGGCTGGAGCCGGGTCACGCCATCGGCTCTGCCGACCTGGAGCGAGCCGAAGAGCACGCCGGTTTGAGCGTCGGGCCCGGCGACTTCGTCTTCGTCCGCACCGGGGCCATCGCCTCGGCTCGGGCCGCCGGCGAGTGGGGCAACTATGCCGGAGGAGAGGCGCCAGGCCTCGGGCTGCACAGCGTGGAGTGGGTGGCGAGCCGTGACATCGCAGCGCTCGCCGCCGACACGTGGGGCCTGGAGGTGAGGCCCAACGAGACCCCGGACGTGGTACAGCCCCTCCATATCGTGTTCATCGTCCACATGGGCCTATGGCTGGGGGAGATCTTCGACCTCGATCCGCTCGGGGACGATTGTGCCGGCGACGGGGTGTACGAATTCATGTTCTGCGGGCCGCCACTCCCCTTCACCAGGGCGGTCGGCTCACCGCTCAACCCGATGGCCATCAAGTGAGTCGGCGCTGATGGACCCGGTTCGCTCCATGCTGTTCACCCCGGGCAATCGGCTCGACATGCTGGGCAAGGCGGTCAACTCCGGTACAGACGCGGTGATCGTCGACCTCGAGGACTCGGTGTCGGTCGACCAGAAGCCCGCGGCCCGGGACAACCTGAGACAGCTTCCCGAATCGACGGTTCCCTACTACGTGCGGACCAACGCCGTGGAGACCGGCATGCTCTGGGCCGACGTCGTGGCCGCCGGCCAGGCCCCGGTGGTGGGGGTGATCATCCCCAAGGCGGAGGACCCGAGAGTGGTCAGCCAGGTCGACGGGGCACTCACCGCCCTGGAGATGGGCGCCGGTCGACCGGTCGGCTCGATCACCGTGATCCCCCTCATCGAATCGGCGCTCGGGGTGCGGCTCACCTACGAGATGGCCAAGGCCAGCGACCGGGTGGAATGTGTGATGTTCGGCGGGGGAGAGCAGGGCGACCTGGTAGCCGACCTCGGGGTGGAGTGGACTCCGGAGGGAACCGGGCTGATGCAGGCCCGGTCACAGGTGCTGCTCAGCTCCCGTGCCGCCGGGGTCCCCTACCCGATGGAGGCGGTGTTCATGGACTTCCGCAATCCCGAGGGCCTGCGGGTCGAATCCGAGTTGGCCCGGACCCTGGGTTACACCGGAAAAGTAGCGATCCACCCCTCGCAGATCGAGGTGATCAACGACGTATTCACCCCGTCTCCCGAAATGGTCGAGTATCAGAGGAAGGTGCTCGCCGCGTTCGAAGCAGCCGAGGCGGAGGGAAAGGCGTCGATCGCAGTGGACGGAAAGATGGTGGACTACGCCGTGGCCCGGGTCGCCCGGGCGATCCTCGCCCGGGCCGAGGC
>JBOGEU010000081.1:0-2652 GCA_050741995.1 Acidimicrobiia bacterium
GAGGGGGCGGTGTGTGGCGATCACGTGGACCGTCTCGAGGAGCTCCACGACTCCTGCTGCGGCCCAAGTGCGGCCCAAGCGGCCCCTCCAGTGATAGTGCAGCTGGAAGGCGGTCCACCTTCGCCCAGGTTAAAGCAGGTTTTTGCTGGTGGGTCCCGTGGGACTCGAACCCACAACCAACGGGTTAAAAGCCCGCTGCTCTACCAATTGAGCTAGAGACCCCTGGGAGCGCACAACCGTAAGGCATGCACCACCAAGGATACCGCCGCCGCGATCGGTGGTCTCCGTCGTGGGTGTGTCAGACTCACGATCGACGGGTAGGGTGGAGCCGAGTCGAGAGGTGAGGTCTTGATGGAGTTGTTGACGATCTCGGCGGTGGCCATCGCCATCGTGGCTGCCCTCCGCTCCACCTGGTCACCATGCGGCGTTTCGATGCTGTCCTCGATCACACCGCTCTCCGAGAGCGCCCGGGGCCACCGCTACTGGGTGACCATCACCTGGTTCCTCCTCGGCTCGGTTCTCGGAGGGGCATCCCTGGGGGCGGTGGCCGCACTTGGAGCATTGATCGTCGGGGCCGTTGGGTTCTCGACGCTCGCCTCGGCATTACTCGTCTTCCTGGCAGGCTGCATCACCATCGCCTCCGACCTTGGTGTCGGCGGTTTCCGTCTCCCGGCCAACCCGCGCCAGGTGAACCGCTTCTGGCTCGATCAGTATCGCCCCTGGGTCTACGGGCTCGGCTTTGGCTGGCAACTCGGGGTCGGTGTGGCCACCTACGTGATGTCCGCCAGCGTCTATCTGATGGTCGTGGCCGCAGCCGCCACCGGCGAGCCTCTGCTGGCGATGGGAATCGTCACCTTCTTCGGTTTCCTGAGAGGGCTGGCGATTCTGCCCGCCGCTCGCATCAGGGTCCCGGCGGACCTCTCCACGCTCCACCGGCGGATCGAGCGCTTCCGGCCCGCCGGCCGGGTGGTCGCCATCATCGCCCAGATCGGTGTCGTAGCCGTGGCGGTTGCCGTGGTGTTGGCTCCGACCGCCGGACTGGCGGCGGCAGCCTTCTTGCTGGCGGTCACCTGGACGATGCGGGCCGGGCTCGATGATCCGGCGCCGCCCCGCCCTCGCACCGTCGACCGGCCGGCGCCGGCCTTGATCCCTCTGTCCGATCGACCACGCTGACGGGCCGTCGGGCCCGATCAGAGGGGATAGTCCCCGAACCGGCCCCAGGCGATCAACACGGCGACCGCGAACAGCACGACGTTGCCGAAGATGAAACGTGGCTCCCTGCGTCGCAGATGGACGACCGCGGCCGCCGTCTGATCCACGGCTAGCCCGGATGCCGCCAGCGGGGTGAGGATTGGCGCAATGTCGGTGATCCCGGGCAGGATCAGCCCCAACCCACCGAGTAACTCGACTGCTCCGACGAAGCGGACGAAGCCGAGCGAGAAATCCTCGACCCAACCCATGCTCGCCTCGAGCTTCTCTTTCGGTTGGCTGACCTTGATTCCCCCGGCGGCTACGAACGACAAGGCAAGCACTACCTGTGCGATCCAGAGAGCAATGTTCACCGTCGCCTCCCATCTATGCGTCGATCGGCCTCACCCGGCTGACTCCGATGCCGCTCAACGTGTCGGCACCGAACCGCTCGATCTCACTGGCCAAGTCGAGGCGACGGGACGTCATCTCCATGTCGTCGGTGATCATGTCGGCTGGGACCAGCCATGAGACCTCGAACTCGAGACCGTCAGGGTCCTTCCCGTACAACGCCTTGGTGGTGCCATGATCTGTGGCACCGACGAGTGCCCCCTCTTCGGAGAGCCGGGCACCGATCGCGGCCAGGTCGGTGAGCGTGTCCACCTCCCAGGCGAGGTGATAGAGGCCAACGGCCTGACGGCCGGCAGGGGAGTCGGCGGCGCCGTCGCCTATTGAGAACAGCCCCAGGTCGTGGTCGTTGCTCGAGCCTTCCGCCTGCATGAAGGCAGCACCTGGGAAGGGAAGCGGCAAGCGTCGGAAGCCGAGCACCCTGCTGTAGAACTCGGCCGAGTGTTCGGCGTCTCTCACGTAGAGG
This sequence comes from Acidimicrobiia bacterium, assembly GCA_050741995.1. Classification (GTDB taxonomy): domain Bacteria; phylum Actinomycetota; class Acidimicrobiia; order Spongiisociales; family ZC4RG35; genus JARDZU01. The sequence continues at coordinate 2,063 of JBOGEU010000081.1, forward strand.
ACGGCGTGGTTGAGACGGTGGATCGACATCTTGTGCTCCTTGTCGCTAAGACGCTCTGTGTTGGACTCTAAACCAAGGTGCTTGAAGGTTCAAATATTCCGGGCTATCCTGGCGACCATGCCTGCACCACTGAGTCGGACCGAGTTGAGGGCCTGGTTTCGCCTGGCCGGAGGGATGAGGTCGCTGCTCAATGCCCTCGACCGTCAATTGCGCGACGAGGCGGGCATGACCCACGACGATTACGAGATCCTGAGCCGTCTCCACCGGGCCAACGACCGGACACTTCGCATGAGCGGGCTCGCCCGCGACGTGGGCTTCTCCCCCAGCCGACTATCTCATGCGGTGAGCCGGATGGAAGCTGCGGGATGGATCACGCGCACTCCATGCCTCGATGATCGCAGGGGCACCGACGCCACTCTGACCGATCTGGGTGCCAAGGTGGTGGAGCAGGCGTCGCCGGCTCATCTGGCGCTGGTACAGAGCCTGATCTTCGATGTCGTCGGACGAGAGCGAGCCGGGATCACCGCGGAGTCGATGGACGAGATCGGGCGGGCCGCCCGGGGTGAGACCTAGCCCGATCGGGTGTGGAC
>JBOGEU010000082.1:0-1272 GCA_050741995.1 Acidimicrobiia bacterium
CGATCGAGCTTCGTCACCACGAGGGTGTCGCCCGACCGGCACGCGGCCAGGGCTTCGCGCAGACCGGGCCGCTCCCGGTTGGTCCCGGTCAGGCCGTGGTCGACGTAGAGGCGGGCGGGCTCGACGCCAAGGGCGACGAGGGCCTCACGTTGGGCGGTGAGATCCTGGCTGTCGGTCGAGACCCGGGCGTAGCCGATCATCAGTTCGGTCATGGGCCGAGTGTGCCGGATAGCCCCCCTTGATCGGGTGGATGGTCCGAACCACCCTTACGGGACGCAGTGGGCCTGCGCCGAGCTCGGGCCGGCGGGACGCGGAGCGGCGTCCCGGTCCCCGGGGATCCCCTTACGGAACGCGTCGGCGGACGCCGCTCGAGCCGTGGCGGGCGGGCCGACGATGCCCCGCTTTCGGCAAGGTCTGGTAGGCATGGGCTTGTCATGGAAGCCTCTTGGGGACGCCTGCCGCGTGGCTTGCGCCCGCCGAGAGAAGGCAATGTCACCGAGATCACATGGCGGGCTGACATCGGGCCTGCCCTGACCCCCGGTGATATCGCGGCCTGTTTCGACGACCTGCAGACGGCTATGTCGGTCGGGGAACGCTGGGGAGTCCGCCTCGCTCGGGAGTCGGCACGGCGGACGATTCTCAATCAAATAAGTCGCGAAGGTCCACGGGTGCTGGGCGGTCTCGCTCGTGAGCTTGGGTACGACGAGCGGGACATCGACATGCTCGACGAGTGGATGCATGGGCCGTGGGGTCCACGACGCTCTTGGGCGGTGGATCCCTGGGGCATTCTTGACACGGTTGCCGATACGCAGGCGACGAAGGAACTCGGGAGCCACGCCGTGGTTCAACGAGCCGAGTATCGGAATCCGCTCGAAGTCATTCTGACCGGCTCCGGCTTTCTGATCCTGGGTTGCGCTTACACCCTTCGTCTTATCCGTGATTGGAGCAACACGCGACGTGCGGGCGCAGGGGCGGCCCGGGAAGCCGTGGCGGCCGCGCGTCACGCTGAAGCCCGAGCGGAACTCTTCCAGTGGCTCGTCGATGAGGCGAGGGCGGGCCGCATGCCCGTTCCACCTGGTGCCCTACTGAACATGGTCACGCAGACCGAAGCCGAAGCAGTTCATCGCCTCGCCACCAGCGACATCGCACTGGAGCTGCCGTCGGGCTTCGAGACGGGACGAGGCAGCGCCACCGAATAGGTGCCGGAACTCCCGAGCCTGACCTGACGGGCGAGGTACCGGCCCCCATGAAGCCGGTGGCGGCGTCAGGACC
>JBOGEU010000083.1:0-1134 GCA_050741995.1 Acidimicrobiia bacterium
CTGCTGATGCCATGCGGCCCCCCACTTCCCGTGGGGTGCAGACTACCTCGGAATGCAGCGTCGACCAGAGGGTCCTCTAGGTCAGCCGGTGCCCTTCGGCTAGTGGTCCGTCGCGTAAATAGTGTGCGCGTGTCTCCGAGTCATCGGCGCCTCTGGCAAGGAGAAGCGCGCAGTCGCAGCCGGGGAGCTGCGTCGAGCACTTCGACGCAGCCTGGGACGTCGAGGGCCGGAGAGACGCCACAAGTATTTATGAGACGGGCCACTAGTCGGTTCGGCTGCCAGAGCGGCAAAATTCATTGGTGCTTAGGTACCGCGAGCCGTATAGGCTGACCGACGGATGGGACGTGGGAGTTCGAGGGGTCTGAAGCTGTCGCTGCTCGTAGGGGGGCTTCTCGTCGCCCTGATCGTCGGTGTTGCCGCAGGCGTGGGCTTCGCCGGAGGGGATGGTCTCGGCGATCTCACCGGGTCGAGCCCGACCGACCCCTCCTCGTCCACTTTGGCCGAAGCTGCGGTCGATCCTTCCTCCCCGCCTCCGACCCCCTCCCAAGGAACATCAGCTACGGCATCCACTCTTCCCGTCGCCACCAACCCGGAGTGCGCCGACCTGCCGGCCGGAGCGCCATTCATCGTGGGAGAGAGTGTCCAGATGACCGATCTCGGCGAGGCCAATGGGGTCACGGTCGAGGGCGCTATCTATCCCCGGCCGGATTACCCGGGCGACCCGTGGAGCCAATGGGGTCAGGGTTGGGCTCTCGCCGATGGGCGTTTCTATTCGGGCTTGGGCGACCATCAGGGCCCAGACGGCAACTCCTATTTGTACGAATACGACCCGGCCTCAGGATCCCTGACGATGATCGGAGACCTTCTCTCCTATGTCGACGACCACACCCCGGGGACCTGGGGGTACGGCAAGATCCACGCACAGATGGTCGGGGGTGCCTGTGGTGAGATCTACCTGTCGAGCTATTGGGGCAGCTATCGCGACCTCAACTTCACCGACACCTATCGAGGCGACATCCTGTTCCGACTCGACCCCCAGCGTCGCACCATCGATCGGCTGACGGTTCCTGTCGACCAGCACGGCCAGGCCTCGATGGCAGGCTGGGCCGAGGGTGGCTTGCTCTACGGAGAAGC
>JBOGEU010000084.1:0-7709 GCA_050741995.1 Acidimicrobiia bacterium
TCACGGCGTCGCGCCGGGGTCGGGGCAAGGCTGGCGCGCTGGCCCTGGCACAGCAAGGTGCGGATGTCACGAACAACGGGCTCCACGAGGAGACCCTCGCCGCGGCCGCCGAGGAGATACGGGCCAACGCCTCGGTCGAGGTGGTGACCGTTGCCGCCGACATCAACACTGCCGAAGGCCGTGACCTGCTTCTCGCCACCTGCCCGGACCCGGACATCCTGGTCAACAACAACTGGGGCCCGCCGCCGGGACGGTGGGAGGATTTCGAGTACCAGGATTGGTTGAAGGCGGTCGAGTCCAACATGCTCGCACCGATCATGTTGATCAAGGCGGTGGTTGGTGGGATGAAGGAGCGTCGCTTCGGGCGCATCGTGAACATCACCTCTCAGATGGTGAAGTCGCCATTCGCGGTGATGGGTCTCTCGGCCGGCGCCAGGACCGGTCTCACCGCAGCGGCCAAGGCCCTTTCCCGGGAGGTTGCCGCGTTCAACGTGACGATCAACAACCTCCTACCGGAGCGCATCGACACCGAGCGCCAGGTCTACATGGCCGAGCAACGCGCCCAATCGGCGGGGATCACCTACGAGGAGGCCCGCCAGGAGATGGTCGAGAGCATCGCGGCAAAGCGGATGGGGAGACCCGAGGAGCTCGGCGCCGCCTGCGCCTTCCTCTGCAGCGCCCATGCGGGGTTCATCTCGGGCCAGAATCTCCAACTCGACGGCGGGTCGTACCGGGGCACGTTCTAGGAGAGGCCGACCCCCTCGTTCGCAGGGTCAATCCTCGACAAGGGCAACAGCGCGGGTGGGGCCCCCGTGGGCGCCGACGACTTTGAGCGGGAAACCGGCGAAGATGAAGCGGCTCCCGGCCACCTCGGTGAGGACCAGGTTCTCGTAATGGGTCTTGTGCACCCTGCGGCACATCATGTGCACCGGGTAGGTGGTCGACGTCGGGTTGTCGGGAGTGGGCGAGTCGACCCCGAACGTGACGATCCCCTTCTCGATTATCCACTCACAAGCCGACTCTCCCAACCCGGGGAAGTTGGTCAGGTACGCGTTCTCACCGGCGTACTTGTCATAGGTGCCGGTGTAGAAGAAGCAATGGTCGCCGGGATTCAGATCGAGTCCCGAGTCGGCCAGGACCGCGTCGAGGTGCTCACCCGTGATGTCGGTCCTCTCCGGGAAATGGGAGACATCGAGGCATATCGCGGCGCCGTAGAACAGGCCGAGGTCCATTTGATCGATGGTTGCCGCTGCGGGGTCGGGGTCGAGATGGCTGAACGAGTCGACATGGGTGGGACCGTTGTCGTTGAGCATGAACCCCCAGGTTTGGAACGAGAACTCACTGGTGAAGCGTGGAGCGGTCTCCTCGTGAGTCGCATGCTGGAAGGTGACGGTCTTCAGATGACCGGGGTACACCTTCATTCCCTCGTAGATGGGTTGGGAGAGGTCGATCAGTCTCATGGTGGCTCCTGTTCCAGACAGCGATTCGGGCCACCGGATGATCCCATAGAATGCAAGGTCGACAGGTCAGCTTCCCGCCGTGTCGGATCACAGTCTCGACTGGTCCCGCCGGATGGCCACGCGGGCGAGGCCATTGGAAGGGTGATCGGTTGAGGGATCGTCTGCGACATTGGGGTCGGCTGGCAGTGGTGGACGTCACGCCATTGCGAGAGGTGCCCGGGTATCGCTGGCTCTATGCCGGCATGTTCTTCGTACAGGCCGGTCGTCAGCTCACGGTGGTCGCGGTCCCGTTTCAGGTCTTCGAGATGACCGGGTCGACGCTGGCAGTCGGGCTCCTCGGCCTGGCCCAGTTGTTCCCGCTGCTCATCGTGTCCGTGGTCGGGGGGGCACTGGCCGACGCCGTCGACCGACGCCGACTGCTGGTGCTCTCCCAATTGGTCCTCGCCGGCACCGCCGCCGGTCTTCTCTGGAACTCGGTGGCGGACACACCCGCTCTCTGGCCGTTGTTCGTGCTGAGCGCGCTCAACGCCGGGATCTCGGCGATCGACTCCCCGGCACGGCACGCCATCGTCCCGGGTCTGGTGGGTCGGGCTCTGCTTCCGGCGGCGCTGGCCCTCAACCAGACGCTCACCAACACCGCCAAAGCGGCGTTGCCGGCCATCGGCGGTCTGCTCATTGCCGCCGCCGGCCTCCCCTTCACCTACGGGACGGAGACGGTGATGTTCCTGATCGGGGCGGTGCTGATCATGCGCGTCCCCAACGTGGCCATCGAGGGCGGCGGGCGCAAGGTGGAGCTTTCGTCGATCGTCGAGGGCTTCAGGTTCCTCAAGGACCGCAAGGTGATCCAGGCGGCTCTCCTCATCGACTTCAACGCCATGGTCTTCGGCATGCCCACTGCCCTGTTCCCGGCTATGGGGACGGAGGTCTTCGGCGGCGATGCCTTCACCGTCGGGCTGCTCTACGCCGCCCCCGGGCTCGGCTCCCTGCTCGGTGCTTTGACCTCGGGGTGGGTCGGGGCGGTGAAACGTCAGGGGCGAGCCACGATCATGGCCGTCATCGGCTGGGGCCTGGCGATGGCGGTCTTCGGTCTCACCCGATCTCTCGGCCTGGCTCTCACCATGCTCGCCTTGGCGGGTGTCGCCGACGTGGTCTCCGCCATCTTCAGAGGAACGATCATCCAAATGGCGGCCCCAGATGCCCTTCGTGGCCGCATGTCGGCGATGCACACCGCGGTGGTGGCCGGTGGCCCCAGGTTGGGAGACCTGGAGTCGGGTGTCGTCGCCGCCGTGACCTCGGTCCGGTTCTCGGTCGTGTCGGGCGGACTCGCCTGTGTCATCGGCGCCCTGGCCATTGCCCGCTTCGCCCCCGACTTCGTCCGCTATCGATTCGAGCCCGATGGCCCCGACCCTTCGGGAACGGGTCTGCCGGACCCGGTGGGCCCATGAGAGCGGCTCAGCCGATGGCGAAGAGTCGCGCCGCGTTGCCACCCGAGATCGCCGCCCGGTCATGGTCGGTGAGGCCTTCGGTGGCGTTGATCAGGGCAATGGGATCGCTGTCACCCATGTCGAAGGGGAAGTCGGTGCCAAGCATCACCCTGTCCACACCGACGATCTCGACCAGATGGCGGAGATAGAGGGGTTGGAACACCATCGTGTCGTAGTAGAGACGCCTCATGTAGACGCTGGGCGGCTGGTCGGGGATGTGGGCCCTGGTCTCGGGCCGGACCTCCCAGGTGTGATCGGATCGGGAGCTGTAGAACGGGAGATAGCCGCCACCATGAAGCAGCACCAGTTTGATCCCGGGATGCTCCTCGAAGAGCCCACTGAAGATCATCCGGGTCGCCGCCACCATCGTCTCCAGCGGGTTGCCGATGCAGTTGGTGAGGAAGTAGTCGCCAAAGCGGTGACCTTCGGGATAACCGCTCGGGTGGAGGATGACCGGGATCGCCTTGGCCTCGACCGCCGCCCAGAACGGACGGAAACGTGGCTCGTCGAGATCGTGGCCGTCGACAGTCCCGCCGATCTGAAGGCCCTTGAACCCGAGGTCGTCGACGGCTCGGTCCATCTCCGCGATTGCGAGGTCGATGTCCTGGAGCGGCACCGTGGCCCCCAGAGCCGCGAATCGGTCGGGATTGCCCGCCACCGCCGCGGCAACGTTGTCGTTCTGGATCCGCGCCGACTCGGCGCCCTCCGGCCCGGGCGCCCAGTAGTTGTACTCGGAGACGAATGTCGCCAGACCTTGGACGTCGACACCCATCCGGTCCATGCGCTCGATTCGAGCGGCCGGGCTGGTGAGAGCTTCGCTGATATCGGGAAACATCACCTTGTTTTGATCCTTGGAGTCCTGGCCCATGAAGTAGTCGTAAGGCTCGTACTCGGGTCTTCGGTGCGGGTCGACCGGAGGCCTGCTGGCCGGAGTCGCCAGATGACAGTGGATATCGACGGTTCTCATGGATGCCAAATTCGCCCGGGGAGAGGTTGCGGCACCATAACGTCCTCGAACGAGCACAGGTGTCGCCGATGACCGACCCGGTCGAGAGCCGGCCCACCACAGATCACGGACATGTCGGCGAGCATCGCCCGAGCCGTCTCACGATCTATCTCCTGCTGGCGACGGTGGTCCTGGTGCTGGGATTCAACTGGCCGATCATGGCCACCGGGCTCAAGTCCATCACCCCGATCTGGATGAGTGTCTTCAGAGTGCTGGGTGCATTGGTCGTCGTCGTCACCATCGGTGCGGTCAAGGGCAGGATGTCGGTGCCCCCAAGACGCGACCTCCCGATGATCGTCTCGCTGGCCGTCTTCCGGCTTGCCGCGGTGTTCGTCCTCGTCTTCACCGCGCTGCGTCTGGTGCCACCAGGCCGCTCATCGGTCGTGGTCTGGACCACCAGCCTGTGGACCGTCCCCATCGCCGCGATATTCCTCGCGGAGCGGATGAGCGCCCGCAGATGGGCCGGCCTCGCATTGGGCATCACCGGCGTGCTGGTGCTCTTCGAGCCATGGGGATTCGACTGGAACGAGCCGGGAGTGGCCCTCGGTCACGGGCTGCTGATCCTCGCCGCCATCGTCAATGCGGCGACCGCGGTCCACATCCGCGGTCATCACTGGACCATTGCCCCGTTGGAAGCGATTCCATGGCAGTTGCTGGGAGCGGCTGTCCCCTTGGTGATCCTCGGGCTGATCGTCGACGGGCCACCGGTGATCGACTGGACACCGCAACTGGTGCTCGTGGTCCTCTATGAGGGAATGCTGGCCACGGGTGTCGCCTTCTGGGCGCAGATCGTGATCCTGCGCAATCTCCCCGCGGTGTCCACCAACCTGACATTGATGGCGGTCCCGGTGATCGGGGTGGCATCTTCGGCGGTCCTGTTCGGCGAGGAGGTGACTGCCCCTCTCGCCACGGGTCTGGTGCTGGTCATCGCAGGGGTCGCCATCAATCTCCTCTCCGATCGCGGCGCCCCGGCCGACGTTCAGCCCTCCGAGGTGGCGTGATCGCGACTCAGTCGGTGTCGGGCGACTCGAAGGCGTGGATCGAGGTCAGGAGATGCTCATCGAGGGCTTTCACCGCCGCCTCCACGTCTCGTTTCTCGAGCGCGTCGAGGATGTCGGCGTGCCCGTGGTTGGCCTCGTCACGCAAACCCGACTTCTGCTTGAGCGAAGCGCCGATGTACATCACTGAGGCGTCCTGGAGATTGCGGATGATCGCCGCGAGACGGGGCGACGCCGCTGTCTCGTAAACCGCCATGTGGAACACCCGGTTGCGGTCCACCCAATCCACCGAAAACGGCTCATCGATCATCCCCTGATGGAGCCGCCTGAGACGAACCAGCAGGGCGTCGCTCACCCTGGGCACCGCCTGACGCATGGCGAGTGGCTCGAGGACCCGCCGTATCTCGTAGATATCGTGGACGTCCTCGGCACTGAGCTCGGAGACGATGGCCCCGCGATGCGGGTCGAACTGGACCAGCCCCTCGGTGGCCAAATCGCGCAATGCCTCGCGCACCGGTGTCGTGCTCACGTCGAGCATGGCGGCCACCTCGGCCTGAACCAGTCGGCTCCCGCTACTCAACTCACCGTTGAGAATCGCCCGGCGCAACACGCCCCGGACGAACTCATGAGCGGTCTGCCTGGTCGCCGCGAACCCCTCCTCAGGTGGTGAGATCCTCAGCTCAGGCGTTTGCTCCATGTCGGGAATGGTACAAACTGACACAGTCGTCGGCCGGTCACATCGACAGGTCTGGCCGAGACGTTCGCCATATTCTCGTCCTCTACCATCAGCTGACCTGTCGAGGAGATTCGTGAAAGCTGTTCGTGTTGCGGGGCCTGGGTCGATCGAGATCACCGATGTGCCCGAGCCGGCATCCCAGGGCTCGGTGCTGGTCCGGGCAGTTCAGGTAGGGATTTGCGGCACGGACACCAAGATCCTCGCCGGAAAGATCCCCGTCGACTACCCCCGCATCATGGGGCACGAGATGGTGGGCGTGGTGGAATCGGCTCCAGCGGATTCGCCCCACCCGCCGGGAACGAGGGTGCTGGTCGATCCCGGGGTGGCATGTGGCTGGTGTGACCTGTGCCGAGCCGGCCGGTTCAACATCTGCCGCAACGGAGGTCTGCTGGGGCGGGACGTCGATGGGGTGTTCACCGAGTTGTTGTATGTCCCGGTCAATCGCCTGGTGCCGGTGCCCGCCACTGTCACCGACAAGGCATCGGGACTGCTCCAGGTGCTCGGGACCTGTATCCACGCCGTCAAGGCCGTGACCCCGTTCCCGGGTCAGGTGGCCGCGGTGATCGGTCTCGGGGTCGGCGGTCAGTTGATATCCCAGCTTCTCCGTCTCCGGGGCATGACCGTCGTCGGGATCACCCGATCGGAGTGGAAACGAGATCTGGCATCGGGCTCCGGGGCACACCACGTCGCCGCCCCGGATGAGGCCGGCTCGCTGCTCGCCGAGATCAGCGAAGGCCGTGGCCCGAACCTGGTCGTGGAGGCGGTCGGCATCGAGGCCACCCTCGCCCAAGCCATCGAGCTGGCCGGCACCGGGGGCGAGGTGCTGGTCTTCGGGACCCTCACCGGCGGAGATCGAGGCCTCCCCTACTACCAGCTCTATCACAAGGAGCTAACGCTGCACAACCCGCGTGCGGCGGTAGTGGGCGACTATGCCGACGGTGTCGCACTCGCTGCCGCCGGGTCGCTCAGCCTGGAGCCGATCGTGACCCATGTGCTCGACCTGGACGAGGCGGAGAAGGCATTCGAGCTGGTCCATGACTCCTCGTCACTGAAAGTGTTGATGAGAGTGGGCTGACCCCGGATCTGGCGTTCAGGGTGGGTCGGGCCCGGTGGTGTAGGTGTGCCCCAGGGGACTGGCCCATCGGTAGATACCGGGTTTGATCTGTTGGAGATCCCATCCGCGGTGTCTGCCGACGTGGTCGTGGCGGCAGAGGGGCCCGTTGTTCCACGGTTCGGTGGGTCCGTGTTCGAGCCAGGTTCGATGGTGGTCGATGTCGCAGTCGGCGGCCGGCATGCGACAGCCGGGAAAGACGCAGGTCGGGCTACGGGCTTGGATCTGGCGTTTTTGGCCGGCGGTGGGTCGTCGACGGGTCGTCCCATTGGCGATCGCCTCTCCGTCCTCTCCAGTGACGGTGATCCGCCATTCCGAGTCGGTTTGGTTCTCGGTGACCTGTCGGGCGATGTCGGCGATCACCGGTCCCCATCCGGGAATGACTCCTGGGTTCTCGGAAAGGCCGGTCAGGGTGGTCAGATCGACGTGGATGTCGACGATGCCCCGATCACCATTGTCTTTCCGGTAACGGGATTGGTGTCTTCCGAGGAGGAGGTCGATGAGCACGTCGGCTCGGATCTGATCCATGGTCCTTGGATCGTCCTTGGATCGGGCGGCCCGGGCGTACCGGTTGATCTTCCGCATGGCCGCCTGAATGTCGGAGGGGGACAGGTGCAGACCGTAGAGATTGGCGGTCCCGTCCGTGTTGGGCTGACTGGCCACTCTCCGCTCCTCCAACCCTTGGTCATACCTCTTTTTCGCCGCATCGGGGTCGACACCGATGCACAGTTTCTGGATGCGAGCCCGGAGCTGTCCGGTGGTCTGCGTCGCTGCCTCGCTCAGGGCTTGCCCGGCGACCTGTCGGGCCAGGGATTCTTCGAGGTGCAGGGTTTGGTCGACGATGACCCGAGCCCGGGGAAGGTCGATCCACCCTTGGTCCAATGCCACCCACACTTCGGGGAGCCGCTCAGAGA
>JBOGEU010000085.1:0-13993 GCA_050741995.1 Acidimicrobiia bacterium
GTCCAAATCGCCAAGCACATGGGCGCACACGTCACGGGAGTGGCCGGCGCATCGAATGGAGGGCTAGTCGCATCGTTAGGAGCCGACGAGGTCATCGACTACAGGAAACAGGATTTCACCGAGGGCACTGAGAAGTACGACGTCATCTTCGACGCCGTCGGAAAGACCACGGCAAAGAAGACCGAAGGCGTGCTGGCGAAGCACGGCAGATTCGTTTCCACCCGGAAACGTCGACGAGAGAAAGCTGAGGAGCTCCACGCCGTCCAGGAAATGCTGGCCACAGGCGCTGTCAGGGCCCTGATCGACCGGTCCTACATCCTTGACCAGATATCCGAGGCTCACCGGTATGTAGAAGGGGGCCGCAAGCGGGGCAACGTTGTCGTGGTCGTGGCCCAAGGTTGAGAAAGTGGTCCGGCAAAGCGACATGCACAAAGGCCCACGTGATTCCATCGAGCGTCTAGGCCAACATTGTTGGAGCTTTGTCGTCCCACACACTCCTCATGACGCCAGCCTTGTCAGGGATTAGTGGGAGGTGGATATGAACACACCTAATGACGGGTCTCCGTCGATGGATGCGCTGGCCGAAACTGCAGATGTCGAGGTTGCCTTCGTCCTGCGCGCCGCAGACGCCGGTGCATTATCCGGCGGGCGCCGGGGCCCGTTCTCATCGGAGGACGCCGGTCGCCTCCGATTCCTGCAAGCTTGGGATTCTGCGGGTCTTCCAGTCGACGATGTAGGGGAGCTACTTCAACGCGACGAAATCTCATTTTCGTTTCTCGGTGTCCCATGGCTGCAACCTCAGGTTCGGCTCGAGCAAACCTACGAGCAGTTGGCAGAGGACCGTCGAATGGATGTCGAGTCGTTGCAGGACATCCACGAGGCCCTTGGGTTCAGGCGGCCGCAGGCTTCCGACCACGTACGGCAAGACGACCTGGTGACAGCTGAATGGATGCAAACCTTCTTGGCCTCCGGGGCACGGAAGGAGGCTCTGCTCCGGCTCCTGCACGTGTACTCGGGAGCGCTGCGGAGAATGGCACAGGCCGAGGCTGAGGTGTACGAGTCGGAGATCGAGGAGAGACTGCGGGCAGCCGGGTCGACGGAGAGGGATCTCATCCAGACTGGAGGCCAGGTCGGAGTCAGGATGGCGGAGATGTTCGAACAGACGCTCCTTGGGATCTACCGGCGCCATCGCCAGCACGTGTGGCTGGACCATTCGATAGGTCACATCGAGATCATTTTGGAATCGAAAGGTCTCTACGAACGGCTCGAGAGCCCTCCGTGTGTGTGCTTCATCGACCTGGCCGGTTACACGAGGCTCACCGAGGAGAGGGGCGATCGTGCCGCGGCGGACATCGCAGAGCGGCTCGCCTCCCTGATCGAGCGCATCTCGGGCGCGTTCAAGGGTCGTCCTGTTCGTTGGCTCGGGGACGGTGGGATGTTCGTCTTTCCTGAACCTGAGGCCGCTGTCAGAGCGTCATTGGAAGCGACCGAACAGGCGTCGGCCATCGGCTTGCCGCCGACCCATACAGGAATCCACTGTGGACCGGTTGTGTTTCAGGATGGCGACATCTACGGCCGCACTGTCAACGTCGCCGCCCGCCTGTCGGCGGCGGCAAGTGCGGGAGAGGTGTTGATAAGCGGTCCCGCCGCCCAACAACTGCCCGATGGCATCGCCCTGGACGATCTCGGAATGATCGAATTGAAAGGGCTGGCTGATCCGCTCCAGACCTACCGGGTCGTTCACTGATAGGTCCCATCGCGCGTCCATCGCGCGACAGGGTGCGATGGGACGGTCAAGAACGCGACATGACGCGAACCAGAAATCTGCTCTGAGCAGGCGTTTCGCGGAAACCGCCTTGTCATTCAACACCCCGGACTCGGGCTCATAACCCGAAGGTCGCGGGGAGTTCGACCTACTGCACGAGCTCCGCTTTCCTTATGTATTGGAGGTGCCGATACAACGAAGAGGGGAACGAGTACACGATGGAGTACTGCGACGCCACCCTCAACGACTACATCCAAAGACACAACGACACACTGTCATTTGGCACACGAAAGGGCGTCACACTCCAATTCCTCTACGGTTCAACTACCTGCACTCCAAGGGGCACTTCCACCGAGATATCAGCTACAAGAACATCCTCATCGAGCAGTACGACAGGGCTGCCGTGATAGTGAAGCTGTCCGATTTCGGTCTCACGAAACTTCAAACTCAGCCCTGACACGCACCGAGTCCGAGCTGCGTGGCACCATCCTCGACCCCACACTCCGCAGCTTCAAGCACTACGACATTCGCAACGAGGTGTACTCCGTCGGCTTCGTTCTATCGTTCATCTTCTCGGGCCGGCGTGGTGGGAGTGTGCCTCAGATCGTGGTATCTGAGGGGTCGCCGATGTGAGCAGCCGATTCCAATCGTCGATCCTGGCGTCGACGGATTCGGGGGTGAGCGAGCAGGCGATGTCCCCCGTGCCAATTCCGGTACGAGGATCAGTTTCAGTGAGTCTCCACTTCGGGTCGGACGTCGAGGGACACCACCGAGCACTCGTCGGCCCGGCCTGTAGCTCTCGGACGACCGGTTCCAACTGGCTCCATCGCGCGCCAATCGCGCGGGCGATACGACTTTGCCTAGCGGCCCCTCGAGGCGATGGCTCCCAATGACTCCGGGGAGGTAGTCAACCGCTCCCGATACATAGGGACCCTCCCGTCGAGATGTCCTACACAGGCGGCTGAGTGCCGCCCCGAGGTGCTCCACCGGGTGGCCCGACCGAGCGAAGAGGCTCGCTTCTCCCCGGAAGCGGCGGGGTGATCGCCGGGTTCACTCGACTTCAACGAACAGGCGCTCCGAGGCGAACTTTCCGAGTCCGGCTCTGATGCTTCCGTTGACGACCACCGTGAACGTACCGTGAGGATCGGCGCCGGCCACATTGATCTCTGCGTCGGGCCGGATGTCCGACTCGTCGAGGTACTTCATCATGTCGGCGTCGAGCTCCAGCTCCTCGGAGATCCTCTCGAGACGAAGCGTCTCGCCAACGTCCATCTCTGAGATGGGCTTCATCTTCGGGGGCTTGTAGTTGGCCCCCGGGATCGGATTCCCATGAGGGCAGGTCTGGGGATTATCCATGACCGCCCACATCGCCTCCTCCACGTCGTCCGAGATGGTCGTCTCCCAGACCTCGGCCTCGGCATGGACCTTCGCCCATGGAAGATTCAGGACTTCGGAGAGGAATCTCTCTGCCAGACGGTGTCGCCTCACCACGACCTCGGCCAGATAACGGCCTTCCTCGGTCAAAGCGAGAGCGGGCTGGGTCTCGACGAGACCTTCCGTCTCCATCTTGTGCACCATCTCCGATACCGAGGCGCGGGACACTCCCAGCCAGTCCGCGATACGGGCCTGTATGGGCTCGATCCCCTCTTCTTGCAGCTCCCAGATGGCTTCGACGTACTCGCGGTACCGGACCGAGTATGTGGTGTCCATAGCCGGATGATAGCCCGCCACCCATCGGCACCTGGCTGGCTCGGGTGGTCGAGGATCAGCCAGAGACGGTGAGAGTGCCCCTCATCCCCAACTCGTAGTGAGTCGTGCCGTGCGCGGTCTTTGCTCTACGGTTGCCGTTATAAGGGCAACCTAATAAATCTTATCAGGAGTCCCAAATCATTGTTTCCAAATCATTGCTGTCACACCCCCGAGGCTGTCGGTTCGCGGTCCGGGGTCGCATTTGCAGCTATCTCCTCGAGGCCGTTAGGGTCGCCTAACGAATAAGCCCTATGGCCATAGTGAAAACCTCTCTTTCCCGATCTGCCAATCGACGAGGTGAGCGAATGAAGCCAGGATTGACCACCCGATCGATGGTCGTTCTCGGACTGCTGTCACTGCTCCTCTGCGCTTGCGGTGTGGTCGACGCGCTCTCCGGTGAGGGTGCTGTCCGGGTCTATTCAGGGCGCCATTACGACCTCGAAGAGGCCTTCGAGGACTATGCCGGCCAGCGTGGCAGCGATGTCGAGTTTCTCTTCGGCGGAGACGCAGAGTTGAGAGAGCGGCTCCGCACCGAAGGTGACGACACCCTCGCCGACGTGTTCATGACGGTCGACGCTGCGAACCTGGAACTGGCCGCAGCTGAGGGCTTGCTGCAGCCGATGGAGTCTCAGGTCCTCGATCAGCTTCCCGCCAACCTGGTCCATCCGGATCGCCTCTGGGTGGGGCTGTCCAAACGGGTACGGACCATCATGTATCACCCGGATAGGGTCGATCCCTCCGAGCTCTCCACCTACGAGGACCTGGCCGACCCGAGGTGGGCCGGGAGGTTGTGCATGAGGAACTCGAACAACGTCTACACGCAGTCTCTCGTGGCCAGTCTCATCTTCCACCATGGCTACGACGGCGCCCTCGACATCGTCACGGGCTGGGTGGAGAACGACACCGAGATCATGTCCAATGACATCCTCATCCTTGAGACCATCGCCGCCGGAGGATGCGACGTCGGCATCACCAACCACTATTACCTCGCCCGGCTGCTCGAGGATGATCCCGCATTCCCCGTCCTTCCCTTCTGGGCCAACCAGGACGACAGAGGCGTGCACGTCAACGTGAGCGGGGCCGGGGTGACTTTGGACGCCGACAACCCCGACCTGGCGACAGACCTCATCGAGTGGCTGGCGACCGACGGCCAGGAAGCGTTCGTGTACGGAAATCACGAGTATCCCGTGAACCCGGATGTGCCGGTGCCTCCGCTCGTCCGCCAATGGGGCGATTTCAAGGAGGACTCCCTCAACGCCGCCGAGTTCGCTGCTCTCAACGCCGACGCGATCCGGCTCATGAGCGAGGCCGGCTACGACTGAGCCGGTAGGCCTTCAGGTTCGCAGGCCGATCTGGACGGCGATAACGCTAGGTGTCATCGTTCTCATCGTGGCGCCGATCGCGCTCGTCGGTCTCGGGGCCTTCTCGCCGTCGGTGGCGGTCTGGGACCAGCTGTGGAGGGGGCCCCTCCCCGAGATGCTGTCGACAACTGGCGTCCTCCTGGGCCTGGTCGGCACCGGAACCCTGATCCTGGGCACGGGACTCGCCTGGCTGACAATCGCCAACGAGTTCCCGGGACGGCGGGTGTTCACCTGGGCCCTGATGCTGCCTCTGGCAATGCCCGCCTACATACTGGGGTTCGTCTTCTTGGCCGTTTTCGACTTCGCCGGCCCGGTTCAGAGCACTCTTCGCGCCGTCTTCGGGCCTGACGCCTGGTTCCCCGATGTTCGATCGACCGCCGGGGTGGCCATCGTGATGTCTCTCTCCCTCTACCCCTACGTCTACATCCTGGCGAGATCGGCGTTTCGTGAGCAGACCCCGGCCACCTTCGAGGCGGCCCGGATGCTGGGAGACAACCGGATGGCTGCACTGCGCCGCGTCGTCCTGCCGATGGCCCGGCCCTCTCTGGCGACGGGGGTGGTGCTGGTGATGATGGAGACGATCACCGACTTCGCAACGGTGCAGTACTTCAACGTACAGACGGTGTCGGTAGGCATCTATCAGGTGTGGCGGGGAATGTTCGACAGAGAGACCGCCGTCGAGCTCGCCGCGCTGGTGCTCTTCGTCGCCCTGGTCATCATCGGGCTCGAACGACTGCTGCGCGGCCCGGCCCGCTTCTATCAGAAAGGGGCCCCCCGGGACATCGAGCGGATCCCCCTCACCGGGGGCGCCGCAGTTGCGGCAATGTCGGCCTGTGGGCTCGTGCTCGTGGCGGCCATCGTCGTGCCGATCATGCAGCTGGTCTACTGGCTGTGGAGCTCACCGGCCGTGGTCACCGACATGACAAGAGCCTTCGAGTTCCTGTCCAACAGTCTGGGAATGGCTTTTGCCGCCGCAGTCGGATGTGTCTTCTTCGCCGTTCTCGCCGCCGCTGGAGCCAGGTTCAGTGGGTCCCGCATGGTGCGGCGCGCAGCCCACCTGGTGACCGTCGGCTACGCAGTTCCCGGGCCCGTCGTCGCCATCGGGGTGCTCGTCATGATCAGCTGGTTCAGCGGCGCCGCCGGTTCGAACCCCGCCGGGATCGTGCTCCTGTCGCTGACCGGGCTGGCCTACGCCTACGTCGTCCGGTTCATGGCGCTTGCCTACGGGTCGGTGGACGCCAGCATGGAGAAGATCACTCCGTCGACGGTCGACGCCGCCCACACGCTGGGTGCCGGCCCGGCGCGGGTGATGAAACAGATCTACTTCCCGATGGCCGGTGCCGGAGCGGCCGCGGGTGCGGTCCTCGTCGCGATCGACGTGCTCAAGGAGCTGCCAATCGTCCTCCTCGTGCGGCCTTTCGGCTTCACCACTGCGTCGGTCTGGGTGTGGGAGCTCGCCTCGGAGTCGAGATGGGCGTCGGCGGCCGTCCCGGCCTTGCTCATCGTGCTGACGGCCATGGTGCCCATCGCGATATATCTCAGCCGGGAGCGACGCAGACGGGGGTCGGCGATCGCATTCGGCGCACGGCTGACCACCAAGGAATCGAGGTGATGTTGCCAGCTGTCAGGGGTGCCGTACGGTTTGGGTCTGGAGCACCTGTTGATACGATGAGGGATGTGAAACCTATCTCGTCCCGACAACTGGTTGTTCGAGGGGTCACCAAGGAGTTCGAGGGCGAGAGCGTCCTGCGCGGTGTGGATCTGACCGTGGAGAAGGGCTCGTCGGTGACCCTCTTGGGGCCCAGCGGCTGTGGGAAGACCACGCTGCTGCGTGCGATCGCTGGCCTCGAGCGCCCCGATTCCGGCACTATCTCGCTCGGCTCGGAGCGCCTTGCCGACGGTGATATCTTCGTTCCGCCCGAGCGGAGGCGGATCGGCATGGTTTTCCAGGATTGGGCGCTGTTCCCTCACCTCGACGTCGCCAACAACGTCGCCTACGGGTTGTCCAAAGATGTCGAGGAACCGTCGGCGGTGGTCGACGAGACGTTGGAGATGATGGGGTTGTCCGGCTTCGGCCGCAGGATGCCCTCCACCCTCTCGGGCGGCGAGCAGCAGCGTGTGGCCATCGCTCGAGCCATCGCTCCCCGACCGGACGCCCTTCTCCTCGACGAGCCGTTCTCCAATCTGGACGCGGGCCTTCGAGCCGAGGTCCGCTCTGAGACCAGGGCGTTGCTCAGGGAGCTCGAGATGACCACCCTGTTCGTGACCCACGACCAGGACGAGGCTTTCGTCCTGGGCGACGAGGTGGCCGTGATGAAGTCGGGTGTCATTCGTCAGCAGGCCCCGCCCTTCGCCCTGTACTCGGCCCCCATCGATCCATGGGTCGCAACGTTCGTGGGGGAGGCGAACCTGTTGCTGGCCGAGGCGGAAGGCGAGAAGGCCAGGACCGTTCTGGGCGCGATCCCCCTGGCCAATCAGGCCTTTGGCCCGCACACCATCCTGCTGCGACCCGAGGAGATCCATCTGGATCCGGGCTCAGTCGGGGAGGTCAAGAGCGTCGAGTTCTACGGTCACGACTGCTCGTATCGTGTCGAGGTGGACGGGACCGAGATCATCGTCCGTGCCAGCGCAGCTCCCGTTTTCGCCCGCGGTGATCACGTCGCCCTGTCCTATCGGGGCCCGGACGCCGTTGCCTATCCCACCGCAGAGACCGAACCAGCAGAGCGTTGAGCCGAGTCGTCGTCCTGGGCGGCGGACCCGCCGGCCTGTACGGCGCCCTGCTCCTCGCCCGCCGGAGGATCCCGGTGACCGTCCTCGAACGGGAGGAGACCCCTGGTGGCCTGACTGCCGGGACTGAGATTGCCGGTATCCCCGTCGACTACGGCAGCCATCGCCTTCATCGCTCCATCGATCCCGACATCCTCTCCGACCTGAGATCGATCCTGGGAGACGACATCCAGACCAGGGCTCGGAACGGGCGGATCCTCATGGACGGTTCCTGGATCTCGTTCCCGATCTCGCCTGTCGAGTTGCTGACCCGTCTTCGCCCGTCCACGGTGGCGAGACTCGGCGCAGGGGCTGCCCTGGCCACGGTCACGCCGAAGCGGTCGGAGACCTTCGCCGATGTGGTGTCCTCCGGGCTGGGGAAGCCGATGGGGGAGCTCTTCTACTTTCCCTATGCCAAAAAGATCTGGGGAGTCTCACCGGGTGAGTTATCGGGCGAGCAGGCGCGGCGGCGCATTTCGGCGGACTCTCCTTGGAAGCTGGTGCGCAAGGCGTTCTCCGGTGGGAGCGGAAGGGAGTTCCTCTACCCGAAGAAGGGTTTCCGCCAGATCGCGACCGGCCTCGCTGCGGCGGCCGCCGATGCCGGGTCCGAGCTTCGTCTCGGCACACCGGCTCTGTCCATCTCGGGCTCGGCTCCCGACATCGAGATCGAAACGCCCTCGGGAAGCCTGAGCGCCGCGCTGGTCCTCTCCACCATCCCGATCACTGCTCTGGCCCGGTTCACGGGCCCACCGGAGAAGGTGGTTGCCGGTGCGGCCTCACTGCGGTACCGGGCGATGGTGCTTGTGTACCTCGTGTTGCCGGTCGCGCAGTGGACCCCCTTCGACGCCCACTACTTCCCGGGGGCGGATGTTCGCTTCACCCGGATCTCGGAGCCCAAGAACTACAGGGAAGGCGCCGATCCACTGCAACGGACAGTGCTCTGTGTCGAGATCCCCTGTGATCCCGATGACACCGTCTGGAACGAGAGCGACCAGGCGCTGCTGGCCACGGTGCGCAACGATATCGTCGGGTCAGGCCTGCCCGATCCGGGGATGGAGGGAGAGGTGCGTCGCATCAGGAACGCCTACCCGATCTATAACGTCGGGTCGGATTCGGCCCTCGCCGAAGTGGCGGGGTGGCTCGACACTCGCCCGGGCTTGGTCACCTACGGCCGCCAGGGGCTCTTCGCCCATGACAACACCCACCATGCCCTCGCCATGGCACGCGATGCGGTCGGGTGCATATCGCCGGGTCTCGACTTCGACGAAGCCGGCTGGGCCCGCGCCCGGGAGAGATTCGCGCAACACGTCGTCGAGGATTAGGTCGAGGACTAGTTGGTTTGTTAGCCCGCGTTTACTTCGCGGTACACGGCGGGAATCACCGCCCGCAGATATCGGCCAAGCTTCACGAACGATTGGCCGGTAGTGCGGAAGCTGTAACTGATCGGGACCTCGGCATAGCGCATTCCTTTGGCCAGCAGGTCCAGAGTGAGAACCTGTGCGTAGTTGAAATCGTGGATCACCTCTGCGGCGGCGGCGGCGCGCGGCGAGAACGCCCGATAGCCGCTCTGCCCGTCACAGATGGGCCGACGAGCTACCCAGGAGAGGAGCCACGTGAGGATCAGGTTTCCCAGGCGCCGGTGAGGGAGCATTCGCCCGATGTCCCCGTCGAACCTGGAGCCGACGACGTAGTCGGCGCTACCGTCGAGGATCGGCTGGACCATGCGCTCGAGTTCCTCGGGGGAGTACTCGCCGTCGGCGTCGCAGAAGGCCACGGCCGCAGGTCGATGGCGCAGTGACTCCTCGAGCCCGATGCGCACTGCCGCGCCCAGCCCCTGGTTCTCGCGGAGACGGATCACCGTCGCTCCCGCCGCTTCAGCCGCGAATGCGGTTTGATCGGTGGAGCCGTCGTCGACGACCAGGCACACCACCGGATGACCGCTCACCTGGCCCGGGACCCGGCGCACCACCGAGCCGACCGAGGCCGATTCGTTGTGAGCAGCCATGAACAAGACCACAGGCTGGTGCTCCTGAGGGGCATTCATGGTTCCAGAATGGGATGCCTCCGGTCCCTGAAGCCTGAGCTGGCCCAGCATCCCCGGCGAGGGGACGAATACGGCCACTATTCCGAGGAGCAACGAGTAGGCGGTCTTGATGGCGTGCGCCGAGAGGACGACTGCAAGGCCCAGCGAAGGATCCACCCCCAAGAACACCATCGCTGCGACGCCCCCCGCTTCGTAAGTGCCCAAGCCCCCGGGGGCGAAGGCGGCGATCTGTGCGACCACGGACGCCGCTGTGACCAGGACGGCCCCGGCGAGAGTCAGGTCCAGCCCTGCCCATTTCCCGGCCTGATAGACGACGACTGCCTCAAGAGCCCAGGCGAGGATCGTCGCGCCGATGACCGGCACCCCGGGCAGAGCGACCTTCTTGGTTTGACCGAGCCGGCGAAGCCACACGACTCCGATGACGATGGCGAGGCCACCGATACCGACGACGGCGGTCAGGGCCCACCAGGCCGAGAAGGCACCCATCCCGGCGATCAAGCCGATCAAGCCGATGGCGACGAGGTCGGCGGCGCGGAGGGTGATCGTGGACGCAGTCGCCCTCTGCCAGTCGATGCCGGCACGGCGGACCACGCTGGCCACCCGGAGGGGCTCCCCGAGGCGCAAGGGGAGTATGTGGTTGCCCACGAGTGCGACGTGGAGGCCCGCCCAGCTGTGTGACAGCGAAAGGTCCGGGAGGACTTGGGCCCAGGCGAACGACCTGAGCAGGAAGGCCAGTCCGAAGGCGACGAGAGCGATGAGCAGGCCGAGAGGCCGGTCGAGAATCGCCTCCCATACGGCGCGGAGTGCACCGGTGTCCACGGTCGTGGCGATCAACCAGACGACCGGGATCGTGAGCAGGAGCGCACCTGCAACGACCCACGCCGGTGGGTTACGGTGGCTCCCAGTCTTGTCAGGTATCCCAAACGGCATTTGTCAGATCGACTTTACACTATCCGCATAGTGTTATTAGCATCGCCCGTCATGAAGGCCGTCGTCTCCGGTGCCGCAGGGTTCATAGGAAGCCATCTCGTGGATGCGCTGCTCGATCGAGGCTATCGCGTGACCGGCATCGACCGGCAATCGAGAAGTGCCTTTCCGGGCTATCGGCATGCCGTTCTAGACCTGGCGGACCACCCGACCCATACCGGGCTCGTCGACATCCTCGGCGATGCCGACATCGTCTTTCACCTCGCCGGAAGGCCGGGTATCAGAGGAAGTGGACCCGTGGTCGACGAGACACGACGCCGGGACAATGTCGTCGCCACTCGCCATGTGCTCTCCGCCACCCCGACGGACACCCCTGTCGTCGCCACCTCATCTTCATCGGTCTACGGAGGATGTGTGATGGGGAGCGGTGGCCCCCTCGCCTCGAAAGAGGACGATCCGCTTCGCCCGCGCGGCGGTTATGCCCGCTCGAAGCTGACCATGGAACATCTCTGCGAAAGCCGACGGGCTCAAGGCGGAGTCGCGGCCGTGGCCCGCCCGTTCACGGTGGCTGGGGAGGGCCAGCGCACCGACATGGCCTTCTCGATGTGGCTGGAGGCGGCGAGGCGAGGTGAACCGATCAGGATCTTCGGCTCGGAGGCCCGGTCTCGTGACATCACCGACGTGCGGCATGTGGTCGAGGGCGTCATCAGGGCGGGTGAGCGCCGGGTCAACACCACCGTCAACCTTGGGACGGGTGTCGGCCATCGTCTCATCGACATGGTTCGTTCTCTGCTGGCCGCGGCAGACCTGGACACCGAGATCGTGCGCCAGCCGGTCTCAGCGGATGAGGTGGATGCCACGCTCGCCGATACGAGCCGTTGTCAGGCAGTGCTCGGATTCGTGCCCGAGACCGACCTGAACCGGCTGTTGAGACGACAGGTCGAGGCGACCATCCCACGGCCGGTCATGGTGGCTACATGAGCAGCAGACGCGATCTCCTCATGATGTGTCTCTTCGGGCTCCTGGTGGCCTTCTTCGCTGCCTGGGGCATCGGTGTCAGAGCAACATACGGGGCACAGACCACCGCCGACGAGCCCCAGTACCTGTTGTCAGCCCTGAGTCTCTGGGAGGACGGCGACCTCGATATCTCAGATCAGCTGAGAGACGGTCGGTACCGGGAATTCCATGAGGTCGAGCTACCCACACAGACCCAGGTTTTGGAAGACGGCCGCCGCATCAGCCCCCATGATCCGCTCCTCCCGGTTCTACTGGCGGTGCCGATGGGGCTTGGCGGATGGGTCGGCGCCAAGGCATCCCTCGCCATCCTGGGTGGGGCCCTGGCAGCCCTCACGGTCTGGGCGGCACAACATTGCCTCGGTGTGTCGAGAAGGACGGCATACATCACAGGCAGCCTTTTCGCTCTTGCCCCACCACTCTTCATCTATTCGACCCAGGTATACCCCGAGATCCCTGCGGCCCTTGCGGTGTTGGCCGGGTTCGCGGCCGTTGTCGGCCCTTTCCAGTTGCGCGGACGCCTGGTGTTCGCGATTGCAGTCATCGCCCTGCCCTGGCTGGCCGTCAAGTACTTGCCGCTTGCCGCAGTCCTCGCGGTTGCCGGTCTGATCAAGGCAGGCAAGGGCCGGCGTTCGACGCTGGTCCTGACCTTCGCCGTCGCCGCTGCTGTCTACCTGGTCGGGCATCTGGCGATCTACGGTGGCCTGACCGCGTACGCGACCGGAGACCACTTCGTCGGTGGTGAGTTCACCGCAGTCGGCAGCCAGGTCGATCTCTGGGGTCGCAGCGCCCGTCTGATCGGGCTGCTCGTGGACCGTGGCTTTGGTATAGCTGCCTGGCAGCCCGCCTTCCTGTTGCTGCCACTGGTAGCAGGATGGGCTCTGGCCCGGCGAGGAGAAGGGTTTGCTGTCGCCGGCTGGCTGGCAGGCACCGGATGGCTGGTGGCCACCTTTGTCGCGTTCACCATGCATGGATGGTGGTTTCCCGGTCGCCAATTGGTGGTTGTGCTTCCCCTGGCTGTCCTGTTGATCGGTGCCTGGGTCGACGGGGCCCGGTCCAGGCGCACTTCTCTGCTGGTACTCCTCGGATTGCCGGGCGTCATCGCCTCTTGGTTCCTGGTCGTCGAAGGGCTGCAGGGACGTCTCACCTGGGTGGTGGACTTCGGTGCCACGAGCAACCCCCTCTACGGCGCCCTGGCAACGGTCATGCCCGACTACATGGCACCGGGTGGTTTCACATGGGCCCTCCACGGTGCCTGGGTGTCGGTGGCTCTGGCACTGGGATGGCTGGGCTGGCGGATTGGAACTCTCCGGCGGGAAGAGACCCGAGAACCGGAATCGAAACGAGATCGAAAACAAGAAGGGGTATTGACATGATCAAGCGCAGCACGTGGCTCGCTTTGACCGCGGTGCTGGCGATGGTCCTGGCCGCATGTGGAGGCGACGATGGAGGTGAGGTCCGTGACCTCGGGGCCGACGGCACCGCCACCGGCTCAGGTTCGGCTTCCGGCTCGGCTTCCGGCTCAGGTTCCGCTTCAGCGTCCGGCTCGGCCACCGGATCCACCATGGCGACTCCCGGTGACGGTGGATACGAATATGCCAGCAATGTCTCCGCGCATCGTCTCGTCACCCTCGACGTCTGTGAGGTCAAGGACCTGCTCGACCAGGAACCGATCGACTACGCCGCCATCGAGACTATCTACGTCGCGGGTGAGAATTCGGTCAATGACGACGGCTCGCTGCGATCACTGGGAGGATTCGCCACCGCAGAGGGTCGGCTTCACGGGCTCGACGATTACTACGGCACTGCGACCCCGCTCGACGACTTCGTCTCAGAGGCGATCGCCGGTGACGGGATGTTCGCCGGTGTCTCCAACGGCGTCCGCTCACAGGCAATCGAGAAGGGCACACAGAACCAGATCATGGTCGCCTGGGTCGTCCACGAGCTGAACACTGCGCTCACAAAGGCCGGTGACGGGGACTTCGATCCCGCATCCGGTGCCGTGCACAACTGGGATGAGGCCTGGGCCTTCTACCACGGTGCCGAGCCGGATTGCGCGCCCTACGCCACGGCGAACGGCCGGGCATCCAACTTCGGCACACAGGGCTCGGACGGTGAGACGGCGCAGGCCAATGAGCAGATTCTCGCGGCGATGATCGCGGGCAGGGATGCGTTGCTGGCCTCTGACGCTGGAGGTGCCGAGTCGGCTGCAGAAGAGATCCGCCAGGCCTTCTTCATCACCTACTCACAGGCCGCGATCCGCTACGCCACGCTCGTACCCGGGGACGTCGAGGCAGGCGACGCCGACACGGCTGCCGCCCACCAGGCGGAGGGCCTCGCCTTCTGGCGTGTCATCGAGCCGTGGGC
>JBOGEU010000086.1:0-1688 GCA_050741995.1 Acidimicrobiia bacterium
CGGCCGCCCTGTTGGAGAGTCTGATTCAGAATCACCCGTTCCTCGACGGAAACAAGCGCACCGCCGTCGCCTCCGCAGATGTGCATCTCCGGTTGAACGGTCTCGAACTGGCCGGAGACTCCGCAGAGCACCACCGATTCATCATCGGACTAATGATTGACGGAGATCTCGATTGGAGGGCCATCGACGATTGGTCGAGGCGCAACGTCGAGCTGTCCTGACTGCGGTAGGGAAAAGGAACACCTGTCGCCAAGATTCGGGTCACGCGAGTCCCGGGTTGGGATCGAGAATCGTGACGGTTCCGCCCGCATCGAGGACCTCGGAGACGAGCTGCTGCGTGCCACCGGGCCCATCACCACCGCTGCCGTCCCAGAGGAAAACACCGTGAATGGCACCCCCCTGCCGGTGGGCGGCCTCGAGCATCCGCAGGTTGTTGGCGGTATGTGGGTCTTCCAGGCGGAGGATCTTCTCGTCGGGGCCGACCACGCTCACCATCGGGTCGTTGATCACCCGATGGAACGACTCCACCCACTCCTCGCCCGCAAAACGCACCGACTCGTCGAGGAACTCTCCCACCGGGCGGGGAAGAAAGGCCTGTAGCGCACGTCCGGTCTTCAGCCACTCCTCGGCAAACAGGAGATCTCCACCACAGGCCAGTCCGGAAACCGCCCGTTCCTCCGGGTCGTCGATCACTCGGATGACCTCGGCGATGTGCCGCCGCACGAGTGGGACGCGGTCCGGCGGGAAGCGTGGCTCCGTGCGGTCGGGGGCATCAACCATGTGCCCCGAGAACAAGACGGCCGCCACACGGGGATGCTACCGATGGGACCGACCCTGGGCTTCGAGCCCGACCGGTCAGGTGCCTGACGTGATCGGGATCAGGAAGACCCTCAATCGCCTCTCCTCGCCTCAGCTGGAGTGCATCACGAGCAACGCTGCGGTCACACCGTCGATGGTCCCGGTCGCCGCCAGCCCGAAGGCCTTCTGAAAACGACCCACCCAATCGGCGGTCTCGGACCCGAAGTCGCCATCGGCGCCATGTTTTGGCAGTGCCTCCGGGTTCCAGGCGAGCAGACACTCCTGGAACCGCTTCACTCCGGGGCCCTCGCTTCCTTTGGACAACACCATCTCGTCCTCCTCGTCATCAGCCGGCTCGATGTCGATCGGCCCCTCCGACTCGCCACCCGGGACCGTCGACCAGTCCACCACCACCCCGGTCGGGCCCTGGTCCAACTGGAAATGCATCCGGTCGGGTGTGCCCCAGTTACCACCCCACGACCAGACCCGTGCCCCCTCGCGGTTCCGGATCGCCAACGCCGCCTCCACGTGAGCCCGCATCAGCTTCCCGGAGAACGGATCGCCCTCCGTGTACGGGTTGTCGTCGGGGTCGATGTCCACCGCGATCCCGGCGGAGTGCAATGACCGCTGGTTGGTGCCGGCGATGAGCCGGCAGTTGGAGGCCCAGCACGACCTCGGTGCATAACCCGCCGATCGAAGCGATTGCTCGAGGGCGCGATAGGCGTCGATCGCCGCGACAGGCACACCACCGATCCTCTTCCCGAAGAACTCGACATCAGAGTAATTCCCACCACCTCGCCGGCACATCCAGTCATCCCACAGTTTGCGCAATGTCGAGGTCGTCGCCTCCATCACCAGTTCCGGGTCCTGGCTCTCCGCGTCCCCTTCGG
>JBOGEU010000087.1:0-4956 GCA_050741995.1 Acidimicrobiia bacterium
CGCTGGTCGAGATCGACAACGACAAGGCCACGGCCTGGCTGTCCAAGGGCGCCCAGCCGACCGAGGCGGTGGAGAAGCTGCTCAACATCTCCGGGGCGATGAACTCAATCAAGATGCGCAGCGGCCAGATCCATGTCGTCGGTTCCCAGCCGGCCGCCGCCGTCGTCGATGAGCCCGCAGTTGCACAGCCCGCAGTCGGGGAGCCGGCGGTCGAAGAGCCCGCACCGGATGAGGCGGCCGCCGAGGCTGTCTCCGAGGAGGAATGACATTGGCCAAGGGCGAAATCGTCGAACGAGTTGTCAGCTACGTCGTCAAGAGCATCGTCGAAGAGCCAGACGAAGTCTCGGTGACGATGGTGGAACAGGGACCGGATGAGGTGGTGGCCGAGGTGCGCACCGCCAAACGCGACATGGGTCGTGTCATCGGCCGTCGGGGACGGGTGGCCAAGGCCATCAGGGCAGCCGCCGGCGCCGCCGGCGACGAAGAGGGCATCAACGCTGGCGTCGAATTCCTCGACTGAGCCCGAGCGTTTCGTGGTCGGGCGTCTCGGCCGGCCCCACGGTTTGGACGGCTATCTCGGTCTCTATATCGAAGACGAGGATGCCGCCGGCCTCGACCCCGGCTCCACGGTCTTCCTCAACGATCGTCCGCACGTGGTGCGGGCGGTTCGCCGCGTCGACCGTGGGCACCAGATCGCCTTCGAAGGCGTGAGCGACCGCTTCATGGCCGAGGAGATCCGCGGGTTGGACGTCGTCGTCGAGCAACGCAGGGAGCTGGGGGAGGGCGAGTTCTGGCCTGCCGACCTCATCGGCCTGCTCGTGTTCGATCAGGATGGGATCGAGGTCGGCGAGGTGAAAGACGTTCTCTTCGGCGCCCGTCAAGAGCGGTTGCTGATCGGGGCGAAAGACGGCACCAACTTCGAAGTCCCATTTGTCGACGATCTGGTCCCTGTTGTAGACCTTGCCCGGGGGAGGGTGGAGATCGTCTCGATTCCCGGGCTCACCGAACCAACAGATCGAGGGTGACCCCCACCAGCCGGCCGTCTTCCGGGCTCTCTTCGCCGACGAAGAGCGACGTCTCGCCGATGGGAAGCCGAATCGACGCCCGGAACTGGCCCCAGGTCTCGGTCCACTCGGCGGCCGTGGTATTGGTTTCGGCGACCACCTCCCCGGCAGCGGTTGCGATGATGAGCACATTGGCCTCGAAGGTTCTTGCGTAGCCGCCTACCTCGACAATGGTCCCGGTCACCTCCCCCTCGGTGGGGGTGGTCACCACGACACGGTCGGCGATCGACGGCGACGGGCCGAGGGGGTCGGCGCCCGCCTGCAGCTCGATGGTGAGGCTCGCCGGCGAGCTCGAGATCGCGACCCTGGCCTGAGCAGCCCTGGCGAGGTGGAAATCCACGAACATGCCTCCGTCGAGCGCTCTCACCACGTAGAGGCGATCCACCAACGGTGTCTCCACCAGCTGATCGGTCACCCCCGTCTCATCGACATCGGCCCGGACCCTCAAGACGTTTCGGGCCTCGAGGAATTCGACCGCGATGGCCGGAGGCGTGGTTGCGGGGGCACCTTCGGCCGTCTCGAAGTCGATGCCGAATCGCTCGCAGCCGCCTTCGACCTGCCAGGAGATGAGCCCCAGGCTGTTGGTGTCCGAGCCGGCCTGGTCCAGGCCGGCGACCTGGCCGCGGTCGACGAATGCGGGGTCGATCGAACAGCTCCCGACCTCGGGGTCGGGCACGGTGGTGGTGACGGGCGAGTTGGTGGTCGTCGAGATCGACGTGCTCGTGGTGGTTTGAGCCGAAGGGCCGATTCCGCAGGCCACGACCAGGAGGAGGACCAGCACCGCCGGAGATCGCATCGGCGCCAGGGTACGGGCTCTCACCTGCGATGAGCACTAGGTTTGAGTGAGTAGCCAAAATCATGCCGAGGTCGTTTGGAGAATGCCATGCCACAGGCCGTGATCGTCGCCACCGCCCGATCTCCGATAGGGAGGGCCTACAAGGGGTCGTTGATCGATATTCGCGCCGATGACCTCGCCGGTTTCGCCATCGACGCCTTGATGCGCAAAGTGCCCGCGGTCGACCGTGCCTCGGTGGCCGACGTGATGGTCGGCTGCGGGCTCACCCACCACGAGCAAGGCTTCAACCTGGCCCGGCCCGCCTCCCTGCTCGGCGGCATGCCCGAGAGCGTGCCCGCCACCACTGTCAACCGCTTCTGCGCCTCCTCGCTGCAAACGATCCGGATGGCCTTCCACGCCATCACCCATGGCGAAGGCGACACCTACGTGGCCGCAGGCAGCGAGTCCACGACGAGGGCCTACGGGAAGGCCGTCGACAGCGACGACCTCAACCCTCGATTCACCGACCCGGCCCGGGACGACTTCATCGACAGCGTCTACATCCCGATGGGCAACACCGCCGAGAACGTCGCCGAGAAATATGGGGTGACCCGAGAGCGCATGGACGAGTTCGCCAAGCGATCCCAGGATCTGGCGGTCGAGGCCCAGAAGAACGGCTTCTTCGACCGTGAGATCACTCCGATCGAGGTTCCGGACGGTCGCACCGTCACCGCTGACGACGGTCCCCGCCCCAATACCACGCTGGAGAGACTCGCCGAGCTGCCACCCGTTTTCAAGCCCGAGGGCAGGGTCACCTCCGGGAACTCATGCCCGCTCAACGACGGCTCGGCGGCGGTGCTCGTCATGTCCGAGGACCGCGCCGCCCAACTCGGGTTGCAGCCCCTCGCTCGGATCGTCGCCTCGTCGGTGGTGGGACTGGAGCCTGAGCTGATGGGCATGGGCCCGGTGGGCGCGGTGCGAGCAGCTCTCGATCAGGCCGGGATGGGCCTCGCCGACATCGACGTCATCGAGATCAATGAGGCTTTCGCCGCCCAGGTCCTGGCATGCGCCGACGTGCTGGGCATCGACATGGACAAGCTCAACCCACACGGGGGCGCCATCGCCCTTGGTCATCCGTTCGGGATGACCGGGGCCCGAATCATGGGGACCCTGCTCAACGACCTGCGCACCCTCGACAAGGCCACCGGCCTGGAGACCATGTGTGTCGGCGGAGGTCAGGGGATGGCGATGATCGTGGAGCGGCTTGCCTGACGCCCTGTGGTCGATGGACATGTCAAACCTTCGGGGACGGCGCCCGGGCCGGCGCCAGGGCGCAAACGTACTCAGAGAGGAAGGCACCGTCGTAGCCTTGGCCGGTGCGCATCAGGGTCGTCACCATGTTCCCCGAGTTTTTCGAGGGGCCTCTTGGTGTCTCCATCGTGGCCCGTGGAATCGAAGCGGGTGCCCTCGAGGTAGGCGTGATCGACCTCAGGGAGCATGGGATCGGGAGACACCGCCGGCTCGACGATGCCCCTTTTGGGGGCGGCCCGGGGATGGTGATGATGGTCGAGCCACTGGCTGCCGCCCTGGAGCCGCTCTCCACCACCCATCGCGTCCTTTTCGCCCCGTCCGGCTCGCTGCTCACCCAGCACACCCTGGACCGCTGGGCCGAGCTGCCCGAGATCACACTGGTCTGTGGCCGGTTCGAAGGGGTCGATCAACGTGTGGCCGACCATTTCATCGACGAGGAAGTCTCGATCGGGGACTTCGTGGTGGCCGGTGGTGAGGTGGCGGCAGCCCTCGTCATCGAGGGGATCGCCCGTCTGCTGCCCGGGGTGGTGGGCAATCCGGAGTCCACCGAGAAGGAGTCGTTTCGCGATGGCTTGCTCGAGGAGCCGGTCTACACCCGGCCGGCGGATTTCCGCGGATGGCGGGTTCCCGAGGTCCTGCTCTCCGGGAACCACGGCCTGATCGAGGAGTGGCGAAAGGAGCAGCGCCTGCGGCGGACCATGGAGCGGCGACCCGATCTGGCGCGGGATGGCGAGAGTCCCGATACCTGATACACTTTCACTCGACCGGGACTACCAAGCTCCTCCCGGCCGCTCTAGGAGCCCTCCATGAACGATCTTCACGTTGTTGAGAGCGCGCATGTCCGCGACGACATCCCGGATTTCCGATCCGGTGACACCGTCAAGGTGCATGTCCGCGTGGTCGAAGCCGGACGGGAGCGCGTCCAGATCTTCGAGGGCCTGGTCATCGCCCGCAACGGTGCCGGGGCCAATGCCTCTTTCACGGTGCGCAAGCTGAGCTTTGGGGTGGGCGTCGAGCGCGTCTTCCCCCTCCATGCCCCGATCATCTCCAGGATCGAGGTCGTCCGACGGGGCGATGTCCGGCGCTCCAAGCTGTATTACCTGCGTGACCGGGTTGGTAAGTCGGCTCGCATCAAGGAGCTGCGGGACTGAGTTCTCCGATTCCGCACCCTGGGGAAGAAGAGCAGGCTCCCGACACCAGCGAGGAGCCACGTCGGCGCTCATTCCTCGCCGAGCTCCCCGGGCTCCTGCTCACCGCGCTCGTCATCGCGGTCGTGATCAAGACCTTTCTCATCCAGCCCTTTTGGATCCCTTCGGAGTCGATGCTCCCGACGATCGAGGTCAACGACCGGGTGATGGTCAACAAGCTGGCCTACAAGTGGGGAGAGCCACAACGTGGCGATGTCGTCGTGTTCCGCGATCCGCGTGAAGAGGAGATCGAGGAGTCGTTCCCCGAGGCGGTGATCCGATCGGTCCTCGAGGCCGTGGGCATCCGGACCCGGGGCCGTGAGGACCTCATCAAACGCGTCATCGGCCTGCCCGGCGAGACGGTTGAAGTGAAGGACAACCATGTGGTGGTCGACGGCACCCCGATCGAAGAGCCGTATCTGCCCGACATCCTCATGCCGGACGAGCCGCCGATCACGATCGCCGAAGACGAGGTCTTCGTCATGGGCGACAACCGCGATGCGTCGTTCGATAGCCGCAGATTCGGCCCCGTCCCCCTCGACGACCTCGTGGGGGAGGCATTCGTCACGATCTGGCCGATAGCCCATTTCGGCGGGTTCTGAGTAAATGTCCCAGCCGT
>JBOGEU010000088.1:0-2351 GCA_050741995.1 Acidimicrobiia bacterium
GTATGGGAACGGTTGGGTGAAGCGTCGCGCGCTGCTGGCTTCGGTAACGCAGTCGTGGGGTTGGTCCTGGGGGCGCTGGGCCTGAGGGCTCTCGCGAGATTGGACCGTTCCCGGGTAGCGACGAGCGTCGTCTTCTTGGTCGGTGAGCTTCTGTTACTTGGATTGTTGCAGCGATTTCCGTTTCTGGACAACCGCACGTCGCATTTCCTGCTCGTCACATTCGTAGTGATCGCTGCGGTCGGAGTCGTGCATCACATCTTCGAGCTGACGGCGCACTCACCTGCAAGCTTTGCCGCATTGACCCTCGTCTTCTCAATCATCGTCGCGACGGCATGGCCAAACATTCGAGCACACAGCATCCCCGACGAGGACGTCCGCTCTCAGATCCGCTACGTAGAGGCGGAATGGCTCCCAGGAGACGTTCTGCTCGCGAACCAATCGGGTAGTTTCGGGGTCGGCTACTACCTGCGCGCCGGTTCGCCTGCCTTCGTAGACAGCGAGAACCTGGCAACAGGATGGATGCCGAGGTTTGACCGGCAGGACATCGTGTTCGCGAAATCCCGCACCGAAGTCGGCATTGCAAACGCGCTTGATCAGGCCCTCGCTCAGGTCGGCGCAAACCGTGGTCGCCTTTGGATTATCCGTTCCCATGTCGTGCCGTTCGAAGCCGAATTCTGGCACCGCGTGCTCACCGATCGGGGACTGGAACCCCAACTCGTCGCAGTCGGCTCCGAGCCTCTGGGAGTAATCGAACCCAACCCGCGAAAAGCGCGGTAGTTATTTCTGGGCGATGCATGATCGCAGGACCCGACCACCCGATGTCTCTCAGAGTCACGCAGGATCAAAGAATCACAGTCGAAGGTATTTCACCACCTCGTCGACCGTCTGCTCCAGCTCGCCCAGGGTGCCGTGATTGGGCACAACTATTTCGGCGGCCGCCAGCCATTCGGCTCGAGTCGGCTGGGCAGCCATGCGTCGCTCGACATCGGCCCGACCCATCCCCCGGGCCACCGCCCTCTCGATCCGGGTCTCGTCCCGGGCGTCGACCACCATCAGCGGCCACCCCAGCGCGCTCTCGAGTATCGGCATCTCGACCACCGCCAGCCCAGGAAAACCCTCCAACTCGGACCGGATTCGACCGAAGATGAAAGGATGCGTGATCGATTCCAACTGCGCGAGCTCGGTGGAGTCGCCAAAGACGACGGCAGCCAGCATCTTGCGATCGACCTTGCCTTCGAGGATGACGTCCGGCCACCGCTCGCCAACCGATTGAAGGGCTTCCTGGTCCAGAACCAGGTGCCCGATGGCGTCGGCGTCGATGGTGCGGACCCCTCTATCGGCCAATAGCTTGCGGACCGCGCTCTTTCCGGAGCCGATTCCTCCCACCAGTAGCCAACGACGGTCATCGAGTCCCACGGTGGGCGACGGTAGCCTCTCCGCATGACCGGCTCGGTCCCTGCCCCCTGGGAATTTCGCCTGCATCGCAGTGTGACCATCGGGCAATTCGTCGCCCTGGTAGGGGCAGTGGTCATCTCCCTGGTCGCCACCGGCGGGTCGGGTGCGGCCCTGTTCGCCATGGCCGTCGCGACCCTCTATGTGATCGGCTCTGCCGCGGTGCCCGAGAGCTGGTACCGCATCCGATTCGGGGCGGAAACGATCACGCTTGTCGGGGCATTTCTCACCGTCGTCGCCATAACCCTCACCGGTGGCGCCGCCAGCCCTTATCTCCTGCTCTCGATGGGCCCACCGATATTCGCAACCATCTACGGGGGTCTGCGCACCGGGTTGATGACGGGGCTCCTCTCGGCCGGGCTCCTTTCCCTGGTCACCATCGCCCAGCCGGCGCCTCTGACCGCCGCTCTGCCGGGGATCGGCCTCTACCTGGCGTTTGTGCTGCTGGTCACGGTGATTCGAAGGATGCTCGAGGACATGCACCAGCAGGCGACCGAGCTGGCCGAGGAGAAGGAGTCGGCCACACAGAAGCTGGAGAATCTCGAAGAGATACACGGTGTGCTCCTGCGTCTCTCCGAGGACATCTCGGCGGGACGGCTCAATGCGGTGGAAGTGGCGGCGGATACGCTGGAGGCGATCCTGGCCCGAATCCCGGGCTCCTCGGGCCGACTCGAGCTGGAAGACGAGGAAGGTCCGGTGGTGCTTGCCTCCCGGGGTGTCCCTGCGGAGAATCCGGTGGCTTATCGTGTCCCCCTCTTCACCGCCGACGCCACCGTAGGCGCCCTCGAGCTGCTCACCCCGGAGAGCCTCTCCCGGGCAGATCTCACCGACATCGAGGCATTCGTGCAGCCGGTGAGCATCGCATTTGCCAATCTGCAGCTCTTGCAGAGCATCGTGGG
>JBOGEU010000089.1:0-3310 GCA_050741995.1 Acidimicrobiia bacterium
TGCACCGCGAGATCGTGCGCGAGCCCTCCGACGAGGCCCCCGATACACCTCCGCCGCAATAGCCAACAGCAGCGCTGAACGCAAGGTCGGTCGCTGTCCGAACCGCGGCTGACCTGCGGTCCGGCACGAAGGCGCCCCCGGGCACGAGGTGGCCCGTGTCGCGTCGACCGCGCTGCGCGGAGGCTTCGATCGCGCACGGCCTGCGCTCGCGCCATGACCAAGATGTGCCGCTCCTTCTCGGTCGTCCGCTTCACGGACGCAACCAGTATCAGCAAACAAGGTTGTTACCGACGGTGAAGCTGCGATGCGGCCGGGAACGAACGGCTACTCCTCTTCATCACTCCACTCAACGCGAGGGGCGGTCGGCAGCGCAGCGAGGGCGTCCTCATACTCCGTTCGGTCGAATTCGAATCGCAGCCCGGACGGCAGGTCGGGCCACCCCCTTGCGAAGAAGTCCCGCCACACGACCTTCTTGCCCCTCAAGTCGATGCTCGCCATGACACCGCAGCATCCGGCACAGCCACAAGTTCCATCGAGAATGACGGCCCGTCCCTCCTCGACGTACGTAGGAGAACCGAGCCACTGGCGAGCTGGAGGCACTACCAAACGAAGAGGAAGGCCTGGGTACCGGTCGGTGAGGAGTTCGAAGAGGGGGACGTCGTCGACGACGGGGACGGCAATGTCGTCGGGCGCCTCGATGTAGCGGGCAACGGCAAATCGATTCACTGGCGTTCATGATCGCACCCCCCTCATTCCTGACGGTCGGTCGAGCGACGCGCCGTCCTCGACCGTTCACACTCCGGACCTCAGCTTGCCCGACCAGATCAGCTGTCGAAGGCCCGGAGCGCGAGAAGGATGTGCCCATACTGACGGGTGCTCGGTTCGGTCTGCAGGTTCCCGCATGGGCTGAAACGATGGCGCCGTGACAGTGCTTCCGGAGGACGGGCCCGTCGACGTAGCCGGCGTGCATCTACCGTCCGGCCGTCGACTCCATCCCGATGACGGAGACCTATCCGTACTGTGGGCAACCGACGAGCCGCTGGACGACGGCGCGGCAACATGGTGGCTGCTTCACAATGCCGAGAACGGCTCGTCGGTCATCCCTCTGCTCCTTTCGGGGATCGGGGGCGATCAAGGCGACCGACCATGGGACAGCGGTGAATTCGATGGGGGCAACGCCGCCGACATCGAGGAACTCGTCGTTGCCGACCTCCTCGCCCGGTGGTGGGAGATGGGCGTTCCCGACCCAGAGGAAGATGAGGACGAAACTGCCGAACTGTTGTCGCCGTTTACCAGGCGGTTTCCTGGACTTGCCCCTGCTGAGGAACGCCTGATCCCGGTGGAGACCCTGGAGGGCGTCTTAGCGCAGTTCCCACCAGCGAGGCTCGGACTCGTTGTCGCCGACAGTCCCGCCGACGCCCTTTCAGTGCTGGGCTGGCGAGGCGCTACGAACTACGACCAGGCGCCGAAGGAGCTGTCCGCCGTGCTTCGTTCGTGGCAGGAACGATTCGGGGCGACCTTGGTGGGGGTCGGCTTCGACACAGTTCACCTACTCGTCACCCGCCCACCACGATCCCGGGCGTCGGCGGTTCGAGCGGCAGCCGAGCATTACGCGTTCTGCTTGGACAGCGTCGTGCAGGGGGCTGGCTCGATCAGCGCACTCGCCGACGAGCTCATTGACGCACCGGTCTGGTCGTTCTGGTGGGACTGATCGTGCGGCGAAAGGGCGTCGACCGGGCCAGACGATATGTTCCGATTCTTCCCGGATAGCCACCCGGGCGATCCGACCGGTATCAGCCAAGGACGCAGTTAGCGTCTTGTCGCTCCCCGGCGCCGGCACAATCACCGCAGACCCGCTCATCGTGGCTACCGGTCGTGAAGCGTCGGGTCCATCGCCCGTCCCATGGCAGCGGCCGTATGGTCGGGGCTGCGCTTCGGCGTGTCCCGGGGCGCCCTCGGGTCCGTGTCATTCATCCACCGGAAAGCCGTGTCGCGGACCGCCGTGATGTCTGACCCGGAAGGAGGTGCTGTGATGAACGTCTTTGGCGTCGGCGGAGGTCGGCCCGACTCGAGCCGTAACGCCCGCGACGACTGACACCGAAGGCAGCGTCGAAGGGGCGGAGGCAACGGGGAGCGACCCTGTCCCGGGCATGATTCCCTTGTGCCCGAGCCTCTTCGTATAGGCCAACCGACCGCGCTTCGCCTGTACGTCGGTGCCTTCGGGATCGTCTGGTGCGGGTTCGTCGCAGCCGGTCTGGTTGATCTCGTCCCACGGCCCGAGTCGCTGGTCCTGTTGGGCATGCTCGCCTTCGGCGCGTCCCTGACGTATCGCATGGTTCGACTTGAGGTGGTTGCCGACGCGAGCGGCCTCTTGATCCGGAACTACTACAGGACCCGGCGATACGACTGGAGTGAGGTGGAGGACTTTCGCGTGGGTGGTCCCATGCTGGGAATGCCCTTCGGCAAAGTGATACATGCTCTACTGGTGAATGGCGAGGTCGTCACCCTCGACGTGACTATGAGACCTTGGGCGTTCGGACGAGGTACCAAGGCACGCGACCGCTACCTCCGCCAGCTGCGGGAATGGGCAGAGCGGGCATAAGCCATCCGTGGTCCCTGCCTGCGTTGCGGGTAGCTCCGGCTCCATGTACCGAGCGGGATGTGCCGATCCTGCTCGGGGACCGCCGCGGTCAGCGCCTTTCGCGGTCCACTCGCCGGCGTTCCCGCTTGGGGAGCGAACGCGGGTCCGGGAGCGGGATCCTCTCTGGAGCCACCGCATCCCGCGTGATTCGCCGGGCCTCGCGGAGAACGGCACGGCGTGCCTGATCCTCCTCATACTTCCGGCGACCGAACTCCGATAGAGGGTCTCTCGAGGAGCCGTCGTCCGAGTCGTCTGTGCCGATCGCCGTGCGAGTCACGCGACTCAGGGTACTGCGGCAACCGGGTACCCGATAGGAGCCGATATATCTTCGGATGGCGGACGCCCCAGGCCGAGTAGGAACGCCGACGGTGGGCGTTACCGGCCAGCCGCCGTCGGCCCGGGACGCATCAGCGCCCGCCGCGGCGCACGAACTTGACGAGGCCGATGATCAGAGCGATGAGCGCCAGCAACGGCAGTCCGACGTAGATGAGCAAGATCAGAACGATGTCCCAGGTCGTGAAGACCGTCCCCGCCAGCATCGACAGGGGCTCCAGTCCGTGCCGAGCTCGCCTGGTACATAGATACCGGGTCGCGTCGAAGTGAATTGGGTGAATGACCGGCCTGGTGACTCGTGATTTGCGAGTGTGGTTCAGCCTGACCGCAGGGTGA
>JBOGEU010000090.1:0-1199 GCA_050741995.1 Acidimicrobiia bacterium
GCGAAGGGCTGGTCGTCGGCGGGCTTGCGCTCGAGCTCTTCGTTGCCCTTCATGCTGACGCCGGTGACCGGCGGCAGGTCGATCGGGCTGGGCAGGTACGCCACGATGGCATCGAGCAGCGGCTGCACGCCCTTGTTCTTGAACGCGCTGCCGTTGAGCACCGGCACGATCTCGCCCGCCAGCGTGCCCGTGCGGACGGCGCGCTGCAGGTCGTCGACCGTGATCTCCTCCTCGGTGACGTACTTCTCGAGGATGACCTCGTCGAACGACGACAAGACGTCGATCAACTGGTGGCGGTAGTCCTCGGCCTGCGCCTCGAGCTCGGCGGGGATGTCCTGGATCTCCCACCGCGCGCCGAGGTCCTCCTCCAGCCAGACGAGCGCCTGCATGCCGAGGAGGTCGATGACGCCGCGGTAGTGGCCCTCGGCACCGAGGGGCAGCTGGAGGACGGCGGTGTTGGCCTCGAGCCGATCCCGGATGGAGTCGAGCGCGGCGAAGAAGTCGGCGCCCAGGCGGTCCATCTTGTTGACGAAGCACATGCGGGGCACGTGGTACTTGTTGGCCTGCCGCCACACGGTCTCGGTCTGGGGCTCGACCCCCGCGACGGCGTCGAACACCGCCACCGCGCCGTCGAGGACGCGCAGGGACCGCTCCACCTCCACGGTGAAGTCGACGTGGCCGGGCGTGTCGATGATGTTGATCTGGTAGTCGTTCCAGAAGGTGGTGGTGGCGGCCGAGGTGATGGTGATGCCGCGCTCCTGCTCCTGGACCATCCAGTCCATGGTGGCGGCGCCCTCGTGTACCTCGCCGATCTTGTAGGTGCGCCCGGTGTAGTAGAGGATCCGCTCGGTCGTGGTGGTCTTGCCCGCGTCGATGTGGGCCATGATCCCGATGTTGCGGACCCGGTCGAGGGGGTGGGTTCTCACTGCCATGAGATTCGTTTCTCGTTCGACATGCAGACGACCGAGCTCGGAAGCCCGGTCGTCGGGAGAACCACGCCCCTCAGGGGGCGTCGTCCCCCCGAGTTGATTGGGGGATTACCAGCGGTAGTGCGCGAAGGCCCGGTTGGACTCGGCCATCTTGTGCGTGTCTTCCTTGCGCTTCACGGAGCTGCCGATGCCGTTGTTGGCGTCGACCAGTTCGGAGGCCAGCCGCTCGGCAATGGTGAGCTCGCGACGCTGCTTGGAGTAACCGACGTT
>JBOGEU010000091.1:0-5830 GCA_050741995.1 Acidimicrobiia bacterium
GCCGCCGGGTGCTCGGCGGCGAGGGTCTCGCCCATCTGACGTCTCGCGGCGTGGATGCCCCGGCCGTACATGTGACTGTCGGGCCGGGCGAAGTACACGAACTCGAAGAGACAGAGACGCGGTTTCACCTCGGGGCAGATGGAGTAGCTGTGGACCCCGCCGGCATCGATGACCACCATCTCGCCTGCCGCCACCTCGCGAACGAATTGGGCGCCGACCAGGTCGAGGGCGGACGTCTCCGAGGCCAGGACCCAGCCCCCCTCCGGCAGCGAGCCGAGACACAACGGGCGAAACCCGTTCGGGTCACGCAGCCCGACGATCCGCCCCTGGTCCATGAGGACCAGGGAGAAGGCTCCCTCCCACGTTGGAGCCACTTCGAGGATCGCCAATTCCAGCCCCCGGGCGTCCGATCGTTCGTCGTCGAGAGCCCGGGCCAGCCCCTCGGCCATGAGGTCGGAGTCGGTGGTGGCCCCTTTGATCCCGAGTCGCTCCGCCAGCTGATGAGTGTTGGTCAGGTTCCCGTTATGGCCCAATGCGATGCTGGTGCTCCCCACCTGGCGATGGGCGGGTTGGGCGTTGGACCAGTTGTTCGATCCGGTGGTGGAGTAGCGGGTGTGGCCGATCCCGAGATGACCGTCGAGACCGGCGAGTGCCGGCTCGTCGAACACCTGGGCGACCAGCCCGAGATCCTTGAAGACCGTCACCGTAACCCCGTCCGAGGTGGCAATGCCCGCAGACTCCTGCCCCCGATGCTGGAGGGCGAAGAGACCGAAGTAGATCAGGCTGGAGACCCGGTGACGCGGGGTGTAGGCGGCAAAGACCCCGCATGCCTCGCCGGGCCCTTCGAGGAGTTCGCCTGTCGCTGCTCCGGGCACGGGTCAATGGTAGATCGGATCGGGCCCCCGGCCTACTCAGTCGTCCCCTTGGGTGGCGAATGTCCCGCGATACCGATCCAACAACTGGAGATAGTGGTCGACACCCTCGTCGGCTCTCCTCCGTTCGTCGTCGGTGAGGTCGCGGACGGGTCGCGCCGGCGTCCCGATGGCGAGGGTCCAGGGCGGGATCTCCTTGCCCTCTGTCAGCACCGAGCCCGAGCCGAGCCACGCTCCTTCCCCGAGCACGGAGCCATTGAGCAGCTTGGCGCCGATGCCGACCAGGCAATGGTCGCCGACAGTGGCGCCGTGGACTACCGCCGAGTGCCCAACGGTGACCCGGCTCCCGAGGAGACAAGGGATGTTCTCGTCACAGTGGAGCACGGCATTGTCCTGGACGTTGGTCTCCGCCCCGACCTCGATCCGGTCGAGCTCCGCCCTGATCACCACTCCGAACAGGACGAACACCCTGGCATCGATCCTCACCTGACCGTAGACATGGGCCCCGGGGGAGACGAGCGCGGTCGGGTCGATGATGGGCTCCGGCAGCTGGATACTGGTCACGGGGAGGAGAGGTTAGGTGGGCCACGCCGGATCCCCGACGTCGTCACCGGAACCGGCTGAGACCCGTCTCCAACGCCTGTGGGGTGTCAACCGAGAACCAACTGCGCCCGTCCTCACCCCATCCTTCCCATTCGTCCGGCGTCACCGGGAGGAACGACACCCGATCGAGGAGGGTCTGGATAGAGCCTCCACTCTCGGCTTCCTCCGCCGCCGGCCCGGAGACGGACTTCGGATAGATGGCGCAAGTCACCTGGCGCGTCCCTTGGCGGTCCACCGGGACCACCGGGAGATCGGACTCGATCGCCGCCATCCGAGCGAGGGTGTCCGCCCTGACGAAAGGGTTGTCGACGGCCACGACCAGGACCCGATCCTCGGACATCTGCTGGAGAGCCGTGGCGACGCCGGCGAGGGGGCCGGTAGGGGGGAACCGGTCGGGCCAGCTCTCGAGACCCTTCCGCCCTCCGCCCAGGACGACCACATTCGGTGCCACCTGGCCGAGAGCGCCGGCCACCCTGGTGAGAAGGGTGACCCCGGAGATCTCCAGGGCGGCCTTGTCGATTCCCATCCGTGAGCTGCGGCCACCGGCGAGCACCGCGCCGAGCAACGACATGTCAACAGGCTAGGGCTCCGGCTCGCAAAGTTCCGTGCGTGTAACGCGGAGCGGGACACGTGCGAGACTTGGGGGTCGGTGCTCGGTGGGTCAGTCTCCGAGCACTATCCCCAGGTTGCGGGCGGAGTCGACCCAGGGGTGATCCAGCGGGACGAACTTGGTGATGCCGGCGATCTCCTTCAGCGGGACCGGCTCGGTGGACTGTCCCCGCGCCGCCACCAAGACGCTGTGCACCCCGTCGGCGATGTAGGAGGCGGCAGCGGTTCCCAGCCTGGTGGCGAGCAGCC
Source organism: Acidimicrobiia bacterium (assembly GCA_050741995.1). Taxonomy (GTDB): domain Bacteria; phylum Actinomycetota; class Acidimicrobiia; order Spongiisociales; family ZC4RG35; genus JARDZU01. Next base: position 2,334 of record JBOGEU010000091.1, read on the forward strand.
GGTCGGCAGGCGACGGCGTGCCGCCTCGCTGCACGTGTCCGAGGATCGTAACCCTCGACTCGAGACCCGTTGCTGCCTCCAGTGCGGCGGCGAGCTTCTCGGTGCGCGCCGACTTCTCGAGGGCTGTCAGCTTCTCTTTGAGCTCCCGCTTGGCCTCACCATCGGCGATCTCGAGCTCGGCGAGGATTGCGGCGCGCTCCACGGAATCCTCGTTGGAGTACGCCCCCTCGGCGACGGCCACGATGGAGAAGGCACTGCCCGCCGCCTTTCGGGTCTGGATCGAGGCGGCCACCGCCTCGATGTCATAGGGAATCTCGGGGATCAGGATCACGTCGGCGCCACCGGCCAGCCCTGCTCCCAGTGCCAGCCAGCCGACCTCGTGGCCCATGACCTCGGCGAGGATGATCCGGTGATGGGAGTGCGCCGTCGAGTGCAGCCGGTCGATGGCCTCGGTTGCAATGCCCATCGCGGTGTCGAATCCGAAGGTGACATCCGTTCCGGTCACGTCGTTGTCGATCGTCTTGGGCAGGGCGAGGACCTTGATCCCGACGTCTTCGAGCTTGAGTGCATTGCGCATGGTGCCGTCGCCGCCGAGCACCACCAGGGCCTCGAGCTCGTGCTGGTCGACGACGTCCCTCATCAGGGCCCGCATGTCCATCTTGCGGCCCTCACCCATGTCCATCTTGTCGACCTTGGCCCGGCTGGTGCCGAGGACGGTCCCGCCCCTGGTGAGGATGCCGGAGAGCGAGTCGGAGTCGAATCGGACGAACCGATTCTGCATCAGCCCGAGGAACCCGTCCTTGAAACCGATGACGTGCATGCCGTAGGCACGTTGCGCCGCTTTGCCCACGGCGCGGATTGCCGCATTCAGCCCCGGGCTGTCGCCACCCGCGGTGAGTAACCCGATGCTCCTCGCCATGCGCAAATGCTACGGCTTCGAGCCACAGGCGAGAAACCCTCCCCGCAATCGGGTTGCACAGTCTGCTGTGACGCTGTGGGCCCCCGATTACGGAGAGGGGAGTGGCCTCAGGCCGATTCCTTGCGGAAGACCCGTGCGCCGTAGAGGATGCCGAGGGCGAGCAGGGCCAGTGTGAGCCCGGCACCGAGCATGGATTCGCCGGAGCCGATCTCACCACGGAACACCGCCCGCACCCCGTCGACGATGTGGGTCAACGGGTTGACGTCGGCCAGGGTTTGCAGCCAGCCGGGGGCAAGGCTCATCGGGAGCAGGATGCCGGAGAGGAGCAGGACCGGGACGATCAGCCCGTTGACGAGCGGGGCGAATGCATCCTCGCTCTTCATCTTCAGTGCCGCCCCGTAGGAGAGGGCGCTGAAGGCGGCGCCGAGGAGGGCCACGATCGCCAGGCCGGCCAGCAGGCTCTCCATGGGGACGTCGAGCCCGAAGAAGAGCACTGCGGAAGTGATCAGGATCGCGCCCTGGACGACGAGGACGACCACGTCGCGCAGCACACGGCCCAGGAGCAGGGCGCCCCGGCTGGCGGGTGTCACCCGCATCCGCTCGACTACTCCTGCCCGCCACTCGGCGATCAGCCCGAACCCGACGAAGGCGGCCCCGAACATGCCGAGCTGGACCAACAACCCGGGGACGAACACCTGCCAGGCATCACCCGGAGGGAAGCCGGGAGCCGATGCCACCGGCTCGAGCAGGGGCCCGAACAGGGTCAGGTAGAGGATCGGCTGGATCAAGCCCAGGATCACCCATACCGGGTTCCGCAGCGACAGCCGCATCGCCCGGCTGAAAACCAGCCATGTCTCAGTCAAGAATCGCATGATCACTCTTCTCCTTTCAGGCTGCCCGGTCGGACGAGCCAGTGGTGTCGATCTCCTCGCGGAGGGAGCGGCCGGTCATTGTCAGGAACACGTCGTCCAGGGTGGGTCGGCGGACCTCGACCCCGGTGGCGTCGATATTGCGCTCGACCAGTGCCCTGAGCAGGACCGGCAGGGCGCTGGCGCCATCCGGGACCTGGAACCGGACCTCAGCCCCCTCGATCATCGGGTTGGTGGCTCCCTCGAGCCGAGATGCCAGGTTGGCCACTGCCAGGGTGCTCTCCGGGCGCTCGAAGGTGAGGATGACCGAGTCGCCGGCCACCTGTCGCTTCAGCTCCTCGGGGGTGCCCCGGGCCACGATCGCCCCGTCGTCGATGACAAGGATGCGGTCGCAGAGCAGGTCAGCCTCATCCATGTAGTGGGTGGTGAGGAACACCGTGGTGTCGAGGTCGTCCCGCAGCCGGCGAATGTGGTCCCAGAGGTTGGCTCGCGACTGGGGGTCGAGGCCGGTCGACGGCTCGTCGAGGAACACCAGCGCCGGCTGATGGACCAGGCCCATGGCGATGTCGAGCCGCCGGCGCTGACCACCGGACAGCGTCTTGCACTGCCGGTCCCAGAGACCGTCGAGCTCCAGCTTGGCGAAGAGCGCCTCGCCGTTGGCCCGGGCCACCGTGGTGTCGATGCCATACATCCGGGCATGGTCGACGATCTCTTCGCCGGCGCGGGCCTCTGGGTCGGTGGAACCGCTCTGGGCGACGTAACCGATGCGCCGCCGCACCCCGACGGGATCGGCGAGCAGATCCCTCCCGGCGACAGTTGCCTCGCCTCCGGTCGGCTGGAGCAGCGTGGTGAGCATCCGCAATGTCGTGGTCTTCCCGGCGCCATTGGGCCCGAGGAAGCCGACGATCTCGCCGGACTCCACCACGAAATCGACGCCACGGACTGCTTCGACCTCCTGCTTCCTCGTCTTGTAGACCCGCCGCAGCGCTCGGGTTTCGATCATCTTCTGGGTCATGTCTTCTCCTTCTGTGTTCGGCGACCTATACTTCAATCTCTAAGTAGCTTATGAATCAAGATACTCATTTGTCAAGAGAACAACGCGCTGAGGCATTGCGCCGACTGGTCGAGGCGGTGCGAGCCTCCCAGTCCGCCAGTGACGTGCTGGACGAGGCATTTGCCAACTTCGTGGGCATCAACCGCACCGACGGCCGGTGTCTCGATGTCGTCGACCGACACGGCAGGATCACGGCCGGCGACCTGGCCAAGGAGGTTGGCCTAACGACGGGGGCGGTCACCGCGGTCGTTGATCGGATGGAGGCTGCCGGGTTGATGCAGAGGGGGAGCGACCCCGACGACAGGCGGAAGGTGGTGATCGAGTTGACCCCGGAGGCGAAGAGCCTCGCAGCCGAGGTGTATGGGCCCCTGGCCCACTCCACCCGTCCGTATCTCGAGTCCCTGTCCGATCAGCAGGTGCTGACGCTCATCGGGTTCTTCGAGACCGGCCGAAGGATCAACCTGGAGCGCGCCGAGGCGATCAGGTCCCGCACCAGCAGCAAGAAGGTCCCGCTTCGTTACCGGCTGGAGCAGGCGAAGTTGATCAAGAACGAGGCCAAGGCACTGCTCAAGACCATCAAGACCGATGTCAAGGACATGGCGTCGCTGGTGGTCGAAGTCGGTGGCACGAAGTGGGAGCAGGACGAGAACGGGCG
>JBOGEU010000092.1:0-1110 GCA_050741995.1 Acidimicrobiia bacterium
TGCTCCCTGATCTCGGAGCCCTCACCGGCGGCGACCAGGACCGTGTCCACCCCGAACTCCGACATTATCTGCCGGCATCTCCCGCACGGGTATGCCCCCTGGACGTCGGTGGCGTCGATGCAGGCGACGGCCAGGGTGTCGATCTTCCGCACCCCCGCGGCAACGGCGGTGTGGATCGCGGTCGCCTCACCGCAATTGGACGAGGGATAGGCGGCATTCTCGACGTTGGCACCGGTGAAGACCTCGCCCCCGGCTCCCACCACCACGGCCCCGACCCGGAAATTCGAATAGGGCGAATAGGCGTTGATGGCCGCGGCACGCGCCGCAGCGACCAGCTCATCTCGGTTCACGACTGCTCCAGGAGATCGGCGACGAATCCGTCCGGGTCGAAAGGCTCCAAATCGTCGACCCCTTCACCCAGGCCGACGAACTTAACCGGCACTCCCAGCTGACGCTCGACGGCGATCACGATCCCACCCTTGGCGGTGCCGTCGAGTTTGGTCAGAACGATGCCGCTGACCGGGACCGCAGAGGTGAACTCGCGCACCTGGGTAACGCCGTTCTGCCCCCCGGTGGCGTCGAGGACCAGCAGCACCTCGTCGACGTCGCCCCGCTCTCCTGAGGCAACCCGGTGGATCTTGGTCAGCTCGGCCATGAGGTTCTTCTTGGCATGAAGCCGGCCGGCGGTGTCCACGATCACGACGTCGGCTCCCTTGGCTCGGGCCGATCCGATCGCATCGAAGGCGACCGACGCCGGATCCCCACCTTCCTGTCCGGTGACCACCTGCAATCCGAGCCGGTCACCCCAGGTCTGAAGCTGGGCCGCCGCAGCGGCGCGAAAAGTGTCGCCGGCGGCGATCACCACCGACTTCCCCTGCGCGTCGAGCCGGGCAGCGAGTTTGGCGATGGTCGTTGTCTTCCCGGTGCCGTTGACCCCAACCACCAGGATGACCGAAGGAGCGCCGTCGAGATGGAGCTCCCTGTCCTTTTCCCCGAGCTCGGATCTCAGCCGACCGGCGAGGGCCGCCCTCGCCTCGTCGGTCGTCTCGGGGTTGAACGCCCTGACCGCGGCCACCACCGAGGTCGTCGCCTCGAACCCGACGTCAGCGC
>JBOGEU010000093.1:0-1794 GCA_050741995.1 Acidimicrobiia bacterium
TCGGCGGTGGGAGCACCCCCGGCGCCGGGAGCTTGGACCTGCCCACCTGACGGTCTTCCCCGCGACCGGCAAACACCACGATCTCGGTCACGTCCCCGATGGGGAGGGTGTGTCTCTTCTCCCTGACCACCTCGACCGCCTCATCGACCAACAACTCGTTGAGGATCGGGTCCTCCTCGTCGGGCATCGGCACGTCGAAGTAGACCCTGGCCTCGGTCCCGTGCACGTGGAAGTCTCGCACCGGCGCGGTGCGGACCGACGGCTCGGGCTGGGGCGGGCTTGCACGCAACCAGGACTTGTCTTCGAGATCGATGCTCGCCGCTCTCTTGCGCTGGCGGCGCAGGGCGGTTGCGATCACGGCCAACACGATCAAGGCGACGAATACGAGGCCTACGCCCTCCATCGGTGCTCCCTATCTCTTCCGATTTCCAAGAGTCTACGGGTTTGGATCGTCACCGGAAGAAGGGGTTTTCTCAATCGGCTCGGTGATGGGAATCTCAGCCGTCGGCACGTCGGCGCCCGCATTGAGCCGCTCGATCATCCGCCCCTTGGAGGCAGCAGTCCCGAATGCCGTGATGACGTCACCGTCCTGGAGGAGGGTGTCTCCTGTGGGGACCAGGACCTTCCTCTCTCTCCTGATCGAGACCAGGGTCGAGCCCTCCGGCCACACCACTTCCCTGATGGCGCGCCCGTCTGCCATCGACCCTGGCGGAATGCGGAATTCGTAATAGCCCGCCCCGGGATCGGTTCGTTGCGCCAGCCGGGCCCGATGAAGTTCCACGTCGGTGTTGGCGGTCAGCGCCTCGTGATAGGCGCGAACCGCCTCTTCGCGGCGGAACAGCCCGACGAGACGCTCGGGATTCGACTCGTCGACAACGGGGAGGCGACCCACCCCGAGCACCGCCATTCGCTCCAGTGCTGTGGACACCGGTGTGCTGGGGACGACGGTCGACGGATGCTGGGTCATGGCGTCGCCAACCAGGACCTGCGAAGGCCCGGCACGGGCGATGTCCGACGTGGTGATGACACCCACCAGACGGGCCCCGTCCACCACCGGCAGCCCATGGGACCGGGCCCGATGCAGCCGCTGCTCGACATCTGCCAGTGAGTCGCCAGGGCTGGAGATGATCGGTGCCGAGACCATCACGGAGCCGACGGTGATCGTGTCCAGCAGATCCACCTCTCCCGTCTGGCGGACCCTGATCCCCTTGTGCTTGAGGGCCATCGAGTACACCGAGTCCTTTTGGAACCTCTCTGCGAGGAACGTTCCCAATGTCGCGGTCAGCATCAACGGCAAGATGAGTTGGTAATCCCGGGCACCGGTCACCTCGAACACGATGAGGATCGCGGTCAAGGGGGCCCGAGCCACCACGGCAAACATGGCCGCCATCCCGACGACGGCGAACGCTCCCGGCTCTATCGCAGTGGGCCAGAACCCGGCGGCGAATCGTGCGAACCCGGTGCCGACGGCGGCTCCGATGAACAGAGACGGCATGAATGCCCCGCCTGAGGCGCCGGAGGTGACGGTGAGGCTGGTGGCCACCACTTTGCCCAGCGCGAGCAGGATCAGCACCCACCAGTAGTCGGAGGCGGCGCCGGTGATCGAGGACACCCGCTCACCCAGCAGCAGGTCATTGGTGGTTGCCTGCCCGGTGCCGAACACCCGAGGCTCGACAAATATCAACCCGGCGACGAGGACCCCGGTGAGGAGCGGGCGCAGAAAGCCCAGGGCATGGTGCTGGGCGATGGCCAGGAGCTCGAGCCGCTCGAGCAGCCTGAGGAAGAAGACGCCGA
>JBOGEU010000094.1:0-1161 GCA_050741995.1 Acidimicrobiia bacterium
AGGCCCGGGCCGATGACGGCGTCGGGCCTGGGGCATCGGACATCGGTGGTGACGGGCGGCGAGCATCCGGTCCGGTCTCGGCTTGATTGTCGGCTGGGGTTGGTACACGGGTCTCCAGAAACGAGAAAAACCCGCACCTGGTGGGTGCGGGTCGGCGACTTGAGGGAGTTTGTTGTCTGGTCAGCTCACGTCGAATCCGCACCATCGGGACAGGTGGCACAGAGCATGGCGACGTGCAGGGCCTTCATCGACCAGCAACCTAGACCCTGGCGGGGAAAGCGTCAACCCGAGTCTCAGTCCTCACCTCTCAAGCGACCCGGGCCCGGAGCCGAAATAGATATGTGACGACTCTCGGTGCGATCACCGGTTTGGCAACGGCCAACATCGGGCTTCTGCTCGACGCTGTGCCCGATCCGATGATCGTCACCGATGTCGACGGCGTCATCCTCCGGCTCAGCAAGAGCGCAGCCCGTCTCCTCGGCTACCACTCTTCCGACCTGAAGGGCCGCCCGCTCGCCGAATTGATCTGTGAGGAGCAACGCGGGGATTACGCCGAGCATCGCGCGGCGTTCGTCGCCGGCCACGCCGAGACGGCCCCCGAGCTGGAGACCCGCTTCGTCACCGCACAGCAATCGATCCTGCCCATCGACGCCTCGGTGGGGAGGCTGCATCTGGAGGGCACGACCTACCTCCTGCTCGTGATGCGCGAAGTCAGCGACCGGCTCGCAACCCAGCGACGGCTGGAGCTGATGGTGGCCATCGACGAGCTCACGACCAGCATCTCCTCCCGCCTCAACACCCCGGACTACGAGGCAATCGATGATGCGATCGAAGCCTCGATCCATGAGCTGGCAGGCTTCTGCGATGCCGGCGCCGCCTATCTGTTCACGGAGAGCGAACCCGGCTCTTTCGCATTGCATAGCAAGGCGAGCGACGGCGACAGCGGTGGAGGCCTCGTCACCCTCGGGCTCGATTCGCTCCCCTGGATTCGTGCTCTTCTCGATGTGGGGTCGATCTCCGAGCTGGGGACGACCGGGCCCTTGAACCATGAGTCGGCAGCCGATTGCCTGCTGCTGCGAGACCAGGGAGTGGCCTCCCTGGTCGTCATCCCGCTTCGTGCCTCGGGCCGCACCATCGGCTTCTGCGGCATCGAATCGAGAG
>JBOGEU010000095.1:0-1566 GCA_050741995.1 Acidimicrobiia bacterium
CGCCGGAGGCGAGCCGGGACAGGACGAGAGAGGGTGGTATCTCGCTCTCGAGCTCGACCACCGTCCGTCGCGACAGCACCACTTTCTCGATCTCACGGGTGCGTATCGCGGCCAGCGCTTCTTCGACGCTTCTCATCCACTCCTCGGGAGGGGCCGCCCTCAGCCGCCCCCGAGGAAGGGGGGCCGGAGCGATTGGCGGCGGCAGGGCCGCGGCGCTCCCGACGAGGAATCGGGTGGCATCGCGGTCGATCCTGATCAGGGTCTGGGGGACGATGACCACCGAGCCCGGGACGTTCTCGTCGAAGGTGAAGCTGGCCAACGCCACCGGGTACTCCGACGAGCACAGCTCGCGCAGGGCCCGATCGAAGCGGTCGGCGCCGGTTCCCGGGTCGATCCGCATCGCCTCGCCCCATCCGAGGAGAGCGAGGTCTCGTCGGATCCAGGCAGAGTCGGGGCTCCGCGACAGGGCGTCGCCGAGCCGCTCGGCAAGCGGATCAGTCGTCATTCCAGGTGCAGGCTAGGACAGGTAGGTCGGCTTCGATTCCGGCCAGCTCCCGAGCGGCCTTCTCGAACTCGATCGGGTCCCCCGATGTGGCCAGCGCCAGGCGCCCCGATCCCCCAGGGGCGCGGGCGACACGTCTCACCTGTCTCGCCACGGCGGGCCCGGGGTCGACGATGGCGACGCCGGGCCCGCTGACCTCCTGGATCAGGGGGGCGAGAAAGGGAAAGTGGGTGCAGCCCAGGACCAGGGTGTCGGCGCCTCCCTCCAGGAGCGGTTCGAGGCACCTCTCGACCTGTTGCTCCGCCTCGAGCCCCTCGACGATCCCGCTCTCCACCAACTCCACCCATGTGGGGCATGCCTGGGTGAGAACAGTCATCCCTTCGGCATGACGCTGCACGACCGAGGCGAAGAGCTCTCCCTGGAAGGTCGCCGCCGTGGCCAGGACCCCGATCACCCCGGACGAGGTGGTCAGAGCCGCCGGCTTCACCGCGGGCTCCATGCCGACGAAGACCACGCCGTCGTGCATCGCCCGCAGCCGGTGCAGCGCGGCGGCGGATGCCGTGTTACAGGCGATGGTGATCGTGGATGCCCCTCGATCGAGCAGCCATCGCGATGCCTCACCCGTCATCTCGGACACCTCGTCGAGGCTTCTCACGCCATAGGGGGCACGCCCCTGGTCGGCGAGATAGATCAGGTCGGCTTGGGGCATCTCACGTCGTATCTCGGCCAGGACGCTCAATCCGCCCACACCCGAGTCGAAGACCCCGATCATGGGCTGTATATCAGCAGGCGGCTGACGAGCTCACTGGTAGCGTCGCCCGGCGAGGAGGTTCCGGGTGAAGGTCCAAGGTTCCGTGGCAGTGGTCACCGGTGGTGTGTCGGGGCTGGGATTCGGGGCTGCGAAGCGCCTGAGCCAGGGCGGTGGATCCGTCGTCATGCTCGACATCAACGAGACGCGGGGAGCCGAAGCGGTGGGGGAGCTGGGGAACTCGGCGCGTTTCGTCGCTTGTGACGTCCGCGACCCCGAGAGCGTGGCCTTCTCTGTGCAGCGGGCGGTCGAGGAC
>JBOGEU010000096.1:0-6275 GCA_050741995.1 Acidimicrobiia bacterium
AAGTGGCGAGATGGACGTGGCCACAGTTCCGTGCGTTGCCGGCCGACAGCATCACTGTCGACATCCACTGCGTCACCAAGTGGTCGAAGCTGGGCACCGACTGGACGGGTGTCTCTGTCGACGAGCTGCTCGATGGCATCGAGACCAGCGCGGCTTACGTGGTCGCCTTCTCCGATGGCGATTACACGACCAACTTTCCGCTGGCCGACGTGCTCGACGGCCAGGCGTGGGTGGCCTTCGGCTACAACGGCGCCGACTTGGAGGCCGAGCACGGTGGGCCGGCGCGGTTCCTGGTCCCCCATCTCTACTTCTGGAAGAGCGCTAAATGGGTCCGTGGCCTGCGGCTGCTGAACGAGGACGAGCCCGGTTTCTGGGAAGCCCTCGGATACCACAACTACGGCGACCCCTGGCGGGAACAGCGCTACTGGGGGGACTGAGCGGTGCGGTGGCTCGTGACCACGGTGGCCGAGACCGCCCCTGAGACCGCAGACGCCGTCAGCCTGCGTCTCGATGTTCCCGACTGGCCCGGACACCGGGCCGGTCAACACGTCGACGTGCGTCTGACGGCAGACGACGGCTACTCCGCGCAGCGGAGCTACTCGATCGCCTCTCCGCCGGGCGCCGCTCGACTGGAGTTGACCGTCGTCCGCATCGACGATGGTGAAGTGTCCCCCTATCTCACCACGGTCGTCGAGCTAGGCGACCAACTGGAATTACGGGGACCGATCGGCGGATATTTCGTCTGGGAGGCGGCCGACACTCGGCCCGTACTCCTCGTGGGAGGCGGATCCGGTGTGGTCCCCCTCATGGCGATGCTCCGCCACCACGCCGCCCTGAATCACCAAGCAGCGATGCAACTCGTCTACTCGGCACGCACCCAGCACGACATCCTCTACCGGGACGAACTTCACCGGCTGGTGGACGCGCATCGGGCCGTCACTATCACGCTCACGCGCGAGTCGCCTTCCGAGTGGTCGGGTCGTCGGGGCCGAGTCGACAGCGACCTGCTCTCGGACTCCGGTTGGCCGCCAACCCACGAGCCCCGCTGCTATGTATGCGGCCCGACCGCCTTCGTGGAAGCGGTCGCCAACGACCTCGTCGCCATCGGCCACGAGGCCGCCAACGTCAGGACCGAACGATTCGGACCGACAGGAGGAGGCTGACATGGAAGATATGACCCTCGACGGGAACGCCGCTGCGGGAATCCTCGGCGAGGTATTCGTCTCGGAGGTCACCACCGCGGTCACGACCTGTGCCACATGTGACGCCGTCGCTCCTATAGGCGGGCTGCGGGCCTATCTGCAGGCACCCGGCGCCGTGTTGCGCTGTGTGACCTGCGGCGCGGTCCAGGTCCGCATGGTGCGCGCCCCCGACCGCGCCTGGATCGACTTCCAGGGAGTACAAGCACTCCAAGTCGAGATGCCCCCGCTGGCGTGAGCTCTTGAGCCTCCGCGCGCGTCGCGTGGACGCGTCGCACCGAGAGCTAGTCGGCAGCCAGATACGAGCAGCCGGAGGAGCCGCATCGGATGACGCCAGGTGGGTTGTCGTGGTCCAGGACCTTCAATATCTCGGTACGTCCGTCGGTCTCGAGGGCATGGCGCGTGTCTTCGGGCAGGCGGAGAGGATCGCTCGACCAAGCCGATCCGCTGATCTCGACCACGACGCGCGCAACCTGCGCACCCCGGGTGAGCTCCCAGAGCCAACCGCGCGCGTCGACACCCCCACGCGCATGCGACCCGAGGTTCGCTCTGATCTCCCAGCCCATCACGCGAGACTACTAAGCCTCGGTCCACCGATTGGCTTTCGGGGCTGGGCGCTGGGTGGTGGGCTGGTGTTGTCTGGCCGGCGTCGGCTCGCTGGGCAGTGCTCGGACGCGTTGAGCTAAACGTTTCGGGCTGGTCGGGGTTGTCGGCGTGTGGTGATCGTCGGCGGTCGCGCCGGGCCGCGGGGCGCTGGTCAGGTGACCACGGGGAAGGTTGCGGACCCGGGCGAGAGCGAGGGTGAACGCCTGGGCCCAGGGCCAGTCGCGAGGTAGCCGAAGGGTGGGTCGGCCGCTGCGGTTGACGAGCCGGCCAGGCAGGGCGATCAGGCGGGCGCGGACGGTGCGGGCGACGGTGAGCTGGTCGCCGTGGTGTTGCCCCGACGGCGGTCGACTTCGCCGAGATCAATCCGACTCAAGTGGACTAATCGAGGAGCCTCAGAAACGGCCTTCTGTGGCAGGAGGGTACCCGACGCGGAGTCCCAGGCCGTATCTCGGCGCTGAACGGAAGGAAGCCTCGGGCACGTTTCTGTCCCACATGGCCGATACAGATAGACTCATGAAAGGAGGTGCAGCCAAATGAGTTGGTTGAGGGCCCGTCGTCGAAACGATGCCTCCGAGCGCTCATCGGGCGACGAGGTTCTCAGCGCCCAGGAATTCGAGACCGAGATGGAGAAGAAGGCCATCATGTTGCTGGGGATGAACCTCGGACAGTTTCGAGCCCGGGCCTCCGTCGGCGAGCTCCCCGACACGCCGGCGGTTGATCACCTCCGTTTCCTCCTGGGTGTCTAAAGCGCGGACTTCCAGCCATGCGATCAAGCGGTATCGCATCCCTCTGCAGCGCACCCTCGCATGTCTTACGAAATCCGATATCTGGCTCACCGGTCGCCCACCGGGTGACGAGATCTACCGACTGGCGATCGCGGGGGGTGGCCCGGTCCTGCTTAAACGCGGCTCAGGCAAGAGCAACCTCTATTTCGACGCCAGCCAGAGATTCGACCTCCGCCACGACGGCACCGAGTTCCGGGTTTCGACTAAGGGCTACATCTACACCCTCTCCGAATCGGAGCACCTCGTGTCAGAGGTCGTCAGTTGGCATTGGCACCCTCCGGCCCGATCTAGGCCGCACGTCCACCTCAGCGATCGATCGCTCGGCCACATCCCGACAGGACGTATCACCTTCGAGGCCGTGGTTCGGTACGCCATCGAAGATCTTGGGGTGACGGCGGCGAGAGCGGATTGGGAGGACATTCTGCTCTCCACCGAGGCGTTACACGCCAAGTACCGATCGTGGAGCGTGGACCCCGACGTAGATCCCCACTGAGAACGATGAGGAGGCACCGATGAGCACCCAACAGAAGCGGGAGGACGAGGTCAAAAGAGGCCGGCGGACCAAACGCGCCCTGTTCTGGGACTGATGCCAGAGCAAATCGCATGGATATGGAAGTGACGAGCAGGCAGATTCGACTGGTACTGGCCGATGTCGACGGGACATTGGTCACAGGCGACAAGCGGCTCACCGACGCGACCATTGCCGCTGTAGCCTCATTGCGCCGGGCCGGCATCGAATTGGCGGTGACCAGCGGGCGACCACCCCGTGGAATGTCGATGCTCATCGCGCCCCTCGAGCTGACCACGCCGATCGCGGCGTTCAACGGAGGCGCTCTGGTGCGACCTGACCTGTCGATCATCGAACAGAGGGAAGTCCCCGCCCTGGTCGTGGGCCCGATCGCATCCCTGATGTCCGAGTGTGGATTGGATGTCTGGATGTATTCGGGTTCCGACTGGTATGTGCTCGATGGTCGTGGACCGCATGTGGATCGGGAGGCCGGCACGGTGGGATTCGCCCCTACGGTGGTCGACTCCTACGACGACATCACCAACTCGGTCGTGAAGATGGTGGGTGTCAGCGACGACCTGGATGCCGTCAAGACCACAGAGTCGACGATGCGAGAGAAGTTCGGAGAGGAGGTGTCCGCGGCGCGATCACAGCCCTACTACCTCGACGTAACCCATCCCAAGGCCAACAAGGGCTCGGTGATCACCTACCTGAGCGGCCAACTCGACATACCGCTTGAAGCCATCGCCAGCATCGGCGACATGCCCAACGACGTGCTGATGTTCGCCCACTCCGGCGTGAGCATCGCGATGGGAAACGCCAGTCACGAGGTCCAGCGGAGCGCTCGCTATGTCACCAGCTCCAACGAGGAGGAGGGATTCGCCAGGGCGATGGAACGATTCGTCCTCCGACACTGAAGCCGCTGCTTCCGACCCGAGCCCGGCGGGCCCGACCGTCACCATCGGGCTCTGTCGGTCCCGCACTCTGATCATCGTCGCTCCAGCCAGTCGGCACCACTCTCCCGGCCGATCACCAGGTCACTCACCATCGACCCGGGAAAGAGCCCGTGCTCGATCACGCCTGGCTCCGCGGACAGCGTCGCTGCGAACAAAGCCGGGTCGGTGAGCTCACCGGTCCAGTCGGCTATCAGCCCACCGTCGGGGCTTTCGGGGACATCCCTCAGGGTCACCGGACCGAGACGGGACAGAGTGGCTGCTATGCCGAACCCGAGGAGCTCGAGCGGCACCGGAGAACGCAGACGGTCGACAGGCTTCGAGGAGTCGGCGATCACGACGAAGCGGTCGGCCGCTGCGGCCACCACCTTCTCACGGGTATGAGCGGCACCGCCACCCTTGACCAGCCAGAAGTCCGGTGCGATGAGATCGGCGCCGTCGATGGCTATTTCAAGTCTGTCCAATCTCGTGAAGTTTTGGGTGCGTAGTCCCAGGTGGCGCGCCCTCTGCTCGGTATGCAGCGAGCTCGACACGCACCGGATATCGATGCCACGGCGACCGAGAATCTCGAGAAGATGAGCGACGGTCGATCCGCTTCCCAACCCAACGGTCATGCCCTCTTCGACCAGTTCGGTCGCTGCTTCGGCGGCTATTCGTTTCTCGTCGTCGCGGCTCATCCGTTCTGACCCACAGCTGCGGCGTCTGCCAGGATCGATGAGGCGCCCGCCTCGACCCGACCCGACCCGACCCGCGGGGATACCGGTGTCTTCGGCCAGGAGTCGTTCCAGCGCCTCACGTTTGTCCTGCCCGGTGACCAAACCACATGAGCTGTCGCGCCCTGGACAGCGCGGGGTAGGTGAGGGTCAGTCTCTTGCGCCCCTGATAGGTGCTCCTGCATGGAGGGACCAGTCGATCGGCCACCTCCAGCACCGGGTCTCCGGGCACCAGGGAAGCGGTATGGCCATCCTGGCCGAGCCCGAGGTGGATCAGGTCGAACCTGATGGGGAGTCGTCGGGCGTATGCATCAGCGTTGAGGTTTCTCCTGGTGGCCACCGAACTCGCTTCGCATGGCCGATTGGACCTTACCGGCGAACTCTCCCCTATCGCGTGACTGAAACCGTGCGTTGAGTGCCGCCTGGATCACCGGCGCCGGGACGCCTTCGTCGATGGCTGCCTGGGCGGTCCAGCGACCTTCTCCTGAGTCGGAGACACGCCCGGCGAACTCGGCGAGGTCCGGTGATCGGGCGAATGCCTCCGCGGTCAGGTCGATCAGCCACGAGGAGATCACCGAGCCCCGGCGCCACGCTTCGGCGACCTCGGCGACATCGAGCTCGTACTGGAAGTATTCGGGGTAACGCAACGGCGTCGTCTCGGCATCGATCTCCTGCGAGCGTTTGCCGGCATCGGCATGTCGAATGATGGACAGCCCCTCGGCGATCGCACCCATCATCCCGTACTCGACACCGTTGTGCACCATCTTGACGAAATGGCCGGCGCCACTGGGACCGCAATGGAGATAGCCCTCGTGCGCCGTGCCCTCCGGCCGGTCTCGCCCCGGTGTCGGATCGGCGGACCCTGCTCCCGGAGCGATCGATTTCCAGACTGGTGACAACCGAGCCACGGTTGAGCTTTCCCCGCCGATCATGAGGCAATAGCCGCGTTCGATGCCCCGCACGCCGCCACTGGTGCCACAGTCCACATAGTGGATGCCCTTTGGCTGGAGCTGTTCGGACCTGGCGATGTCGTCCCGGTAGTAGGAGTTGCCACCGTCGATGATCGTGTCGCCGGAGGTCAACGACTCGGCCAGACGATCGACGGTGTCCTGGACATGCCCGGCGGGGATCATCAGCCAAACGACCCGCGGCGGTGAGAGTTCTGCGACCAGGCGCTCCAGTTCGTCGGCGCCGGTGGCGCCTTCCTCGACCAGCTCACGGATGGGCTTCGCATCGACATCGAAGACGACGCAGTGGTGACCGTCGGCCATCAAACGGCGGACGAGGTTGGCCCCCATCCGCCCCAGCCCGACCATGCCCAGCTGCATCGGTGTGTCGGTTGCCATCGGTGTTCTCCTTTCCCGAGGAATCTCGATCGGCGGGGAGCCTCAGCTACTCAGGAGGCGTGCCGCTCGACTTCGGCCGCGCCTGTGTCGTCGAGGATTCTCAGCGCCCGGTCCACAATGTCCTTCTCGCCGTGGGTGATCAGCAGGTACTTGCCACCCTTGAGC
>JBOGEU010000097.1:0-2035 GCA_050741995.1 Acidimicrobiia bacterium
AGATGTAGGTGGCCATGCGCCGACCCCTCCTCCGGCGCCACTGGCGGGCCAGGAGTGGCGACGACGACAGCAGCGAGTCCCCGTTGAGATGCTAGGCGCGGACTCAGCCCCGGTGACCGGTCGGGACGTACCAGCGTCTGCGCAGGGCGGCCACGGTCACCGTCTCACCGAGCGATGTGGAGCGACCGCTTCTCGGGCACCTCATCGGCACCCGAACATCCGACACATCGACCGTCTGCGATCGAGGTGACGCCCGACCGTCACGGCGCAAAGGCCGGCAGCGAAGCCGGACCCGGCCCCGGTAAACGCGCCGCGGTGCGCCCGGCGCGCCATAGCGCGCGGCCACCCGCGCCGACGGGGGTGTGGTGTGCCCCGGGTTCCGTGGAGTCGGGTTGTTAGATCTCTCATGCCCTTGACCTCACGAGGAGAGGCATGTCGAGGCGCTACCCACCCGAGTTCCGTCGCAAGGTGCTCGATTTGCTGAAGGCCGGGAGGTCCGTAGTCGAGGTTGCCCGCGATCTCGAGATCAGCACCCAGACGATCTACAACTGGCGGCGGCAGGACCTCATCGACTCCGGACTCAAGCCCGGTGTGACGAGCTGCGATCAGGCCGAGCTCGTCGCGGCCCGAAGGAGGATTGCCGAGCTCGAGGCCGAGTTGGCCGCCACGAAGCGCGCGGCGGAGCTCCTGAAGGAGGCGGTTTCCCCACAAGGCGCTTCGAAGCCATCGCGGTGATGTCGAGCGAGGGCTTCGGGAATCAGGTCTCGTGCAGGGTGCTCGACGTGTCGGAGTCGGGCTTCTACGCCTGGCGCAACCGGCCGCCGTCGGTCCGAGCGATGCGTCACGTGTGGCTCACTGAGATCATCCGAGACATCCACACCAGCTCGCGAGGCACCTACGGTGCCCGCCGGGTGCATGCCGACCTCACCCTCGGACGGGGTCTCAGCGTCGCCCGCTGCACAGTCGAGCTGTTGATGCAACGTGCAGAATTGGCGGGCCTGCCAGGCCGACGACGCCACCGCGCCATCCGTGAGACACCCACAGCCTCGGATCTCGTCGACCGCAACTTTGCACGCGAAGAGCCCAACCGGCTCTGGGTCACCGACATCACTGAACACTCGACCCGGGAGGGCAAGCTGTACTGCGCGGTCGTGCTCGACACGTTCTCCCGCCGCGTCGTGGGCTGGTCGATAGATAGCAACCAGACCGCTGGTCTCGTCACCAGCGCCCTGTCGATGGCCCTCACCAACCGCACACCCCAGGCCGGGACTGTGATCCACTCCGACCACGGCACTCAGTTCACCTCCTGGGTGTTCACCCGCCGGGCCGAGGAGTCCGGGCTCGTCGCATCGATGGGCTCGATCGGCGACTGCTACGACAACGCCGTCATCGAATCGTTCTGGGCCCGCATGCAAGTCGAGCTGTTGAACCGGCAGCGATGGCGGACCCGGATCGAACTGGCGAACGCCATTTTCGAGTACCTGGAGATGTTCCACAACCGACAGCGACGCCACAGCTCCATCGGTATGCGCACGCCGATCGAGTATGAGACGCTCCACCAGACCCTGACCGTGGCATGAAGTCCAGCAAGCCGACTCCACCAAACCCGGGGCACATCAGAGCCTCTACAGAACCCGGGGCGGTTCAGCCATCAATGTGTTCGTTCGGGGCGTACATATCGCACGCTCCGAACCTCGGCACGACGGCCGGCGCCTCGCCGTAGAGAACGGCGCTTCTGCCCGGGGCGACGGCCCGTCAGAGGCGCACCGATCGACCGCTCGGGCGCACGCCGCCGGAGCTGACTTTGGAGGTGGCTGGCGCCACGCTCCGGGAGCTTGGTCAGAAGGGTCGCGAGGTGTGAGATCCGTGAACGTTCGCCGCCCGAGTAGTTCAGGGGGGTGTTGCCACGCGGGTTGGTGGACAACCGGCCCTTCCTGCGGTGCCTGTACGGCGTGGCGCTGTGCGCCCGGCGGCAACGCCGCTGGGACGACGCCGAGGCCATGTTCACCGCTCGGGTGTGGCTCGACCCTGCCGG
>JBOGEU010000098.1:0-1602 GCA_050741995.1 Acidimicrobiia bacterium
ACTCCTCCCTTCGCACCCGTGCCGAGCGGAGATGGTCGATGGCGCGTCGTGTCACCACCGCGCAGGCGTAGGCCCTTCGGGATTCGATCTCGGTCCCCCGTGCCTCTGCGTCGTGGACCCGGAGGAAGGTGTCCTGGACCAGGTCTTCGGCGTCGGCCACGCTCCCAGTCATCCGGTAGGCGATGGAGAAGAGCAGTGGACGGAGTTGCGCGTTGCTCTCGTCGCGCTCGGGTTGTGGGGTGGGTGCATCGGTCATATGTCCTCGGGGACGAGATGACTCCGCCAATTGTGACACCAGATGGTGATTGTCACAGGGCGGGGGTGTATCTCGTCTCAGGGGGTAGCGACCAAAGGAGAGACTGATGAGAGTGTTTGTCGCCGGTGCTACCGGTGCCATCGGGCGGCGTCTGGTGCCGCTCCTCGTCGATGCGGGTCACGAGGTGGTCGGAACCACCCGGACCCCGTCCAAGGTGGATGGCTTGCGTCTGACGGGCGCCACTCCAGTGGTGCTCGACGGGAGGGACGGCGAGGCAGTGCGGCGGGCGGTCCTCGATGCGGAGCCCGAGGTGGTGGTACATCAGATGACCGCGCTTTCGGGTGACCTCGATTTTCGCCATTTCGCCGAGACCTTCTCCGAGACGAACCGGCTCAGGACCGAGACCATCGATCGCCTGATCGAGGCCGCAGGCGAGGCCGGCGCCCGTCGCTTCATCGCACAGAGCTTCACCGGCTGGCCCAACGAGCAGGGCGGGAGCCCGGTGAAGACCGAGGAGGACCCGCTCCTCACCAATCCCACAGGGCCGGTCAAAGAGACGGTGCAGGCCATTCTCCATTTGGAAGGTGTGACCACGGGCACCCCCGGCATCGAAGGGCTGGCGTTGCGTTACGGCGGCTTCTACGGCCCGGGCAACGCCCTCGGAAAGGGTGGGGCGATGCTCGAGGCGGTGGCCAAGGGTCGGATGCCGATTGTGGGAGGAGGGACCGGGATCTGGTCGTTCGTCCACATCGACGATGCTGCGGCCGCCACTGCGTTGGCCGTGGATCGGGGCGCCCCCGGTGTCTACAACATCGTCGACGACGAGCCGGCTGCGGTCTCGGTGTGGCTTCCCTACCTGGCCGAGGTGATCGGGGCCAAGCCGCCGCGGAGGGCCCCGGCCTGGCTGGCCCGGTTCATCGTCGGTGGTCCCGGGGTGACGATGATGACCAAGATCCGGGGGTCCTCGAATGCAAAGGCGAAGCGGGAGCTGGGTTGGAAGCTGGGCTACCCGAGCTGGCGTGAAGGGTTTCGGGAGGGTCTGTGACTCTCAATGGGTGGGCGACCACAAGGCCATGACTCCCGGTGACACCCGCACCGGGTCGCCGCCACCTATGCGCTGGACCCAGATCCCGGCGTCCTCGAGGCTGCTCCCCCCGGCATAGGCGAACGCCGAGCTGTCCGGTGCCCAAAGGGAGATACTCAAGGCGAACTGGTCGAAGAACGCGAGATAGTCCCGTCCGAAGATCCCGGTCGGTGAGAACGCCCGATACGAGGTCGATCTCTCACCATCCCAGGTGTGCCATTGGAGACGTTCGACGCCGTCGACGAACCCCAGCGTGCTGTAG
>JBOGEU010000099.1:0-3411 GCA_050741995.1 Acidimicrobiia bacterium
CTCCAATTCGGCGATGTCGTCGATCATCGAGAACCAACGGCGATAGAACCCACCGTGGACTACGACGAAGGGATCTTCATTGGGGGCGAACCCGAGTTCCACTGTCAAGGCGACCTCCTGATCGGCCGGGCCACGATAGTCGCGAAATCGATTGCAGATCCCGTCCGCCCGCTATTCGGCTCTGGGTGGAATCACGGGCAGGACGAGATGGGAAGGGTGGTCCGGGCCGACATGGATGGTCACGGTGCCACCGAAGGTCTCCTCGGGGCGATCGTCGGGATCGGAGTGGGTCATGCCCCCGGTGCCACGTGTGGCGTAGTAGAAGGACTGCCCGTACTCGTCGAGCGGACCCCGATACTCGTAATCCCGTCCCCTGATCCAAAGACCGAGGCCGTATCCCGCCGGGACGACGATGCAGGTGGGGACGATCTCGACGTCGACTGCGTAGATGGTCCCCGGCTCGAGCGGCTCGGACCGGTCATGGGGGTGGTATGGCTGCCAGGGACGGGTCCGCGCCGGGTCGAGTGCGCGATGGGAGGCCCGCAGCCATCCGTTGGCGATGGGCGTGTTGGGATCGGTAGAGCCCTCGAATGTCACCTCCTCGCCGGCCGGGTCGAACAATTGGACGATGAGGAAGAGGTCTGCGTCGATCGTCGAGGAGGAGATGAATAGCCTGGCCGACAACGGCCCGGTGATCTCTGTCTCCTCGGTGAAAGGGGCGGTTGAGAAGTGGAGGCCCTCGCCCAGGGCGTCGTACTCGAGTGACGCCGATGGTGACTCCTGCTTGGAGAGAGACCCATCGGCGCCGAGGTGGAACCGGGCCCACTCGGTCCGGGCCAGGGGCCACTCGTTCTCGCCCCTCCACTCGAATCGCTCTCCCGGATGACGGATGTTCAGCTGGACACGGGGACTGTCATCCCAGCCGTTGTCCAACCCTTTGAGGAAATGGTCGAAGAACCGCTTCTGGAGGTCGCGTCCGTACGCCGAGTAGAAGTGGGTCCAATGGGTGTCACCGTGGGCCTCGAGCCATTTGTCAGCCGACTCCGCCTCGGTGAACCCGTTGAAGTTTCCCCGTGGGTGGATTCCCTGGCCGCCCCAGTTGGCCGCCGAGAGGAAGGGAATGGTGACCTTGCCCAGGTCGATCGCCCGGTCGCGGTGCCATTGATCGCAGAACGCATGTGCCTTGATCTCCGGAAACGACTCGATCCTGTTCTCCAACAGCTCCTGTTCGGTGAGATCGACGGGACCGGCCACGGATTGGCCGGTGTTGGGGTTGACCGCGGTTCGCGACCCCTGTCCGTACTGGATCGGGTTGATCTGGCGCTCCTGCCAGCGTTTGGTGAACTCGCTGAGGATCCCACCGTGGTAATAGGCGTCCCGGTAGGGGTCAGTGAATCCTTCCCATGCGATGAACGCCGTCAGGTGCTCGGGTTGTCGCTCCGCGGCTGCCCACGCCATCACCGCGTAGTAGGAGATGCCCATGATCCCGACTCGACCATTGCTCCAGACCTGGGTGCCGGCCCAGTCCACGGACTCGGCCATGTCGTCGTATTCCAGAGGGTTGCGTGGCCAGAGAACACCGGGCGACCATCCGGCGCCCCTCGAGTCGACCCTCACCACGACGTAGCCGTCGGGGATCCAACGCTCCGGGTCGGTCACCTCCCAGGCCTGGTACTTACCGGTCGATCCTTCGAGCACCGACGGGTCTTTGGCCAACAGCTTGTCCCATTGCATCTGATAGATGGGGCCGTTGAGAGCCAGCCCCTTGGCATAAACACCGTGTGAGAGGATCACCGGGTACTCGCCGTCGTCGCAAGGGCGAAACACGTCCGCCCTGAGCACGGCCCCGTCGCTCATCGGGACCGGCACCTGATAGTCGATGCACATCCCGTCCGCCTCCACGGAGAAGCTGAGATCGTCGCCTGGGCTGGTCATGCGATGGAGCCTCCCAACTTCTCGGCCATCCAGTCGTCCACCCATGGTGAGTACTTGTAACCCAGGTTGCTCACGCCATGGGTGGCGTCGTCGACCGTGATCAGGGTGGCGTTGGGAGCCTCGTCCGCAATCCGCCGGGCGTGCTCCACGCCGATCAGCGGGTCGAGCATCCCGTGGACGACGACCAGGGGCTGGGTGATCTTCTCGGCCACACCGGTCAGGTCGAGCGCCCTTGCCTTCTCCTTCGCCTCCTCGTCCGACTTGGACCACGAGTAATGGCGGAACGCCCCCCTCGTCACCTCGGGCAGCTCGTCCCAGCATGCCACCCAGTCATAAGGGCCGCAGTTGGCCACTGCGGCGGTGACCCTGGGCTCGAAGGCTGCTGCCCGACAGGCGTAGTAGCCCCCGAGGCTGGCGCCGATCAAGCCGACCCGCGTGGTGTCGATTTCGTCGCGCTCGGCGAGCGCATCGATGGCGGCGGAAACCGCCACTTCGAAGTCGTGTCGAATGGGGAGCTTGGTGCTGATCTCGCCCTGTCCCGGGCCGTCGAGGCTGAGCACGGCCATGCCCCGGCGCAGGAGCGGTCTCCGGCCGCCGTGCCGGCTCTCCTTGGTCGAGTCGAGCCCGGGAAGGAGGATCACCAGGGGCGCCGGCCCTCCGCCGGGGGGAAGGCTGAGCAGCCCGGTCAGGTCGGCGTCGGGGAACGGGATGCCGACCTTCTCGACCGGAGGCTCCATATAGGGGAGCACCCGGTCGTGGCACTCCACCATCTTGGCCAGGCCCCGCAGATGTGCCTCCTCGTCGTCGACCGAAAGGAAGTAGGAGAGGTGATAGCAGCTGGCTGCGGTCAGGAAAGAGGCGACCGCCGAGACCCGGCGTCCCTCGTCCCAGGCCGCCTCTCCCATCTCCTCGTGCACCCGGGCGGTCACCGCCCACTCAGGCCCCCAGTCCGACCATTCCCCGATCCGATCCACGGTTCCGGTCAGGTCACCGAGTGGGATCTGACTGGCGAGGAATCGGGCAGCCCAGATGTCGAGGACCTCCTGGACGAGCGGGTCGGGATGATGGAGGGTGCGGGTGATGGCGGGATCGACCCTCATGCGAGGGCACCGGCCCTCTCCACCATGGGTGCCACGGCTACGGCCTCGCCGTTGCGCTGCGACGACTCCAGGGCGGCGTGGACCACCGCGAGGGCACGGATCGCTTCGAGAGCGCCCACCTCGATCTCTGCCTCCCCTCGTATCGCCAGCGCGAACTCGTCGAGCTGCTCCCGGAACATGTCGGTGTGGGGCATGTCCACCGGGGGCCGGACCGACTCCCGGTAGGCCTGGCTGACAAGTGTGCTCTTGGCGTCGACCAGATGCGACTCGTCCCAGTTGTTGAAGTCGAGGTCGTAGAAGAGGTTCGCCTCGGTGCCCTGGAGACGGAGCTGATAGACGCCTGGCGATGCCCAACCGGTCCCCAGATACCCGAGCG
>JBOGEU010000100.1:0-3644 GCA_050741995.1 Acidimicrobiia bacterium
GACCTCGCCGGCCGTCTGCTGACGCCCGGGTTTCAAGACGCCCACTGCCATCCCGGCAGCAGCGGTCTCGATCTCCTGCGGTGCTCATTTGCCGGCTGTTCGAACGACGAGGAGGCCGCCGCCTACGTCGCCCGCTACGCGGCAGAGAACCCGGGCCTTCCGTGGATTCTCGGCAGCGGATGGCAGCAGACGTGGTTTCCCCGTGGCTGCCCACCCAAAGCGATGCTCGACGACGTCGTCCCCCACAGGCCGGTTCTGGTCTACAACGCCGACGGCCACGGTGCCTGGGCCAACTCGACGGCCCTCAGTTTGGCGGGCATCGACGCATCGACCTCCGACCCGAAAGACGGGCGAATCGAGCGTGATGATGACGGTCAGCCCCAGGGGACTCTTCACGAGGGCGCCACCCACCTCGTGGAGCGCCTTGCCCCCGAGGACACGCCGGACGACTTGAGACGGGGCGTGCTCGCCGCCCAGGGATATCTGCTGTCCAAGGGCATCACCGCCTGGCAGGACGCCCACGTCGACCTCAAGGCCCATGCGGCATACCGGTCCCTTGCCGCTTCCGGTGAGCTCCATGGCACCGCCATCGGTGCGTTGTGGTGGGATCGGCGGCGGGGGATGGAGCAGATGGAAGAGCTGGACCAGATGCGCTCGGAGCCGATGGGGCGCTACCGGCCGGTGGCGGTGAAACTCATGCTCGACGGCGTGGTCGAGAACCACACCGCATCACTCCTCGAGCCCTACCACGACGGCGAGGGTGATGTCACCGACAACCATGGAATCGACTTCATCGATCCGGATCAACTCCGGCAGATCGTCACCGAGCTCGACCGCCTCGGCTTCTCGTGCCATTTCCATGCGATCGGGGACGCCGCGGTGAGGAGTGCGCTGGACGCGGTCGAGGGGGCGCGTCTCGCCAACGGCTGGAGCGCCGCCCGGCACCACATCAGCCACCTACAGGTGGTGCACCCCGACGACATACGCAGGTTCCGGCGTCTGGGAGTGGTCGCCAACGCTCAGGCATTGTGGGCTCAGGGCGGGATCGACCAGACAGAGTTGACCCTTCCCTATCTGGGCAAGACCCGCTCCGGGTGGCAGTACCCGTTTGGCAGCCTGCTCCGGGCCGGGGCGACCCTCGCCATGGGGTCCGACTGGAGCGTGTCCACTGCCGACGTCCTGGACCAGGTCGACACCGCGGTGACCAGGCAGAATCACGACGAGCCCGACCTTCCGCCACTCGACCCCGACGAGCGAATCACATTGCTCGACGCGCTGGCCGGCTTCACCGCCGGATCCGCCTTCGTGAACCATCGGGAGGACGTCAGCGGAACACTGGCCGTGGGTATGCTCGCTGACCTCGCCGTCCTCGACCGCGATCCAATGGCGAGCGGGCTCATCCGTGAGGCTTCAGTGGCGATGACGGTTGTCGGCGGCCAGGTGGTGTACGAGGAGGCTTGATGTCCAATCCCGCGGTGGAGCTCGCCGGCGTCAGTAAACGGTTCGGTGCCGAGGTCACCGCAGTCAGCGGAGTCGACCTGAAGGTGGACGACGGAGAGTTCTTCTCCCTGCTCGGTCCCTCCGGCTGCGGTAAGACCACCACCCTTCGCATGATCGCCGGATTCGAGTTCCCCACCGAGGGCGCCATCCGCATCCACGGGTCGGAGATGGGGCTCAAGCCCCCCAATCAGCGGCCGGTGAACACCGTCTTTCAGTCGTACGCACTGTTCCCTCACATGAGCGTGGCCGAGAACGTCGCCTTCGGCCTCAACATGAAGAAGGTCGGGAAATCCGAGGTCCAGAGTCGTGTCGCCCGGGTGCTGGACCAGGTCCAGCTCTCGAAGCGGGCCGACGCCAGGCCCAACCAGCTCTCGGGCGGGATGCAGCAACGGGTGGCCCTGGCCCGCGCCCTGGTCAACGAGCCCGAGGTGCTTCTTCTCGACGAGCCCCTGGGGGCGCTCGACCTGAAACTGCGACAGGCGATGCAGGTCGAGCTCAAGGATCTTCAAGGGCGGGTGGGGATCACCTTCATCTACGTCACCCACGATCAGGAAGAAGCCCTGACCATGTCCGATCGAATCGGGGTCATGAACGATGGCCACTTGTTGCAGGTGGGCCGGTCTGAGGACATCTACGAACATCCCACCTCACGGTTCGTCGCCGATTTCATCGGGGACATCAACCTCATCGACGTCACCATGGATGGCTCGAGCTCGGCACGTCTCTCCACCGGGATCACGATCGGCGTCCGGGGCGGGTCTGTCCAACCGGGAGCAAAAGTGACATTGGCGCTGCGTCCCGAGCGGCTTGCGCTCTACGACCTCGACGAGGTGATCCCGGCCAACCACAATCGGGTGCAGGTGAGGGTGAATCGCCGGCTCTACTACGGCGACAGCTACTTCTACGACGTGGACGCCGGCATCGGGACGGAGATCGAGGTGAAAGAGGAGAACCGCCCCGGTGTGGAGCTCTACGACGTCGGGGAGGAGGCCCTTCTCGTCTGGAGCCCGGAGGCGGCCAACCTGGTGATGAGCTGATGGCGGCGCCGACGACGACAGAGCCCGAGACAGTCGGGGTGGTCACGGCAGAGCTGGAGGGCGCCGCACGAAAGGCGGAGTCGAGGCGTGGCCTCCTCATCTCACTCCCCTCCTACGTCTATCTGGTCGTGCTGTTCGTCGTCCCGCTGTTGCTGGTCTTGGTGTACTCGTTTGCGACCCGGGACTCGACCGGTCTCACCGTTTTGAGGGACTGGAACCTCGAGTCCTACCAGCGCCTGTTCGACCCGATCGTTCTCGAGATCTTCCTCAGATCGCTGGTGCTTGCGGTGGTGACCACCGTCCTTTGCCTTCTGTTCTCCTACCCGTTTGCCTACTTCATCGCCACTCGCTCGGCGGGTCTGCGCAACATCCTCCTGGTGTTGGTGATGATCCCGTTCTGGTCGAACTTCCTGGTCAGGACATATGCGTGGCGGGTGATCCTGGGAGCGGATGGGCCGATCTCGCAGCTCAGCGTCGTCCTGGGTGGCGAACCGATCCGGCTTCTCTTCACCAACACCGCGGTGCTCATCGGGCTGGTCTACGGATTCCTTCCGTTCATGGTGCTGCCGCTGTATGCCGCCTTGGAGCGCATGGACTGGAGGTTGGTGGAGGCGGCACGTGACCTCTACGCCGACGGGTTCACCGCCTTCCGCAAAGTCACCCTGCCGCTCTCGATGCCGGGGATCGTTGCCGGGTCGATACTGGTTTTCATCCCTTCCCTCGGCGCCTACGTGACGCCGGCCATCCTCGGTGGGGCCAAGACCACCCTTTTGGGGGACTACATCGTCGACCAGTTCCTAGCGGCCCGGAATTGGCCTTTCGGGTCGGCACTGTCATTCGCGGTCATGTTCGTGATGCTGTTGGCAACCATCTTCTACTTCCGGGCCGGAGCCAAGTCACTGTGAACGAGGGGACAGCCGCGGCACGGTCGACCGTCCGGATCCTGGGGCTCAATGCCTGGCTGGTCTACCTCTTCCTCTACGCCCCGATCGCCCTGCTCATCTTCTTCTCCTTCAACGACAACGACAATGTTGCGATCTGGACCCAGCCGTCGCTGCGCTGGTACGGGGAGATGTTCCAGGACGAGAGCGTGATGGGAGCGCTCCG
>JBOGEU010000101.1:0-1081 GCA_050741995.1 Acidimicrobiia bacterium
ATGGTCGAGGATCTGCTGGCGTCGGTCTCGGGCGCGCCTGAGGAGATCTACAAGGTGGGCCTGCACACCAACGCGTTGCTTGCGTCAGTCGCCGAGCTGGTGATCGCCTGGCAACTGCTCCGCCACGCCGAGATCGCCTTTCCCAAGATGGATGCGGACCCCTTCTACCGGGGCAAGGTGGAGTCCGCCCGCTGGTTCCTCGGGTTGGCGGCACCCCAGATCGCCGTCCGCCGGGCCAACGCCGAGGCCGAGGACGGATCGCTGATGGAGCTCCCTGTCGAGGCGTTCTGACCCACCGCAATCTGGGCCTCGATCGTTCCCATTGAGACCTGCAGAACAAATTGCGAGCGCGTGACAACGGATAACGTCAAGCCGTGACCTGTTTGCTGAGCTCGTGACCTCGTCGGTCTTCGCGTTGGTGGTGCTGCTGGTCGGCGTCTTCCTCGTCATCCTCGCCTTGGTGGTATGGCAGGAGGCGAAGCGTCGGCCCGCCTACGAGCCGCTGGAGTACGTGATCGACGACGCCGTGCGACACGTCGACTCGGGTCTCGAGGCGGAGGGCAACCGCAGTCTGAGCAGGGCCGACATCCGGCGTATCCTCGAATGGGAGGTCTATTACCTCCAGGGGCTCGCCCAGGAAGAACGCTCCAACCCGGTGGAGACCATTGCCGGTGGGCATGAGAGGTCCGTCGAGTACATCATCGAGCAGATCGACTCCAAGCACGGTGTGTCCTACTCTCACCACGACGTAGAAGACGTGCTTCGGTACGAGGCCGATTATCTGGTGCGGATCGGTGCGGTGGGCGAAGCCGTCGATCCCGATGGAGGTGAAGAGGAATGATGGTGCGTTGCGGTGCTTGCCGTACGCAATTCGAGGTGCCCGGCGCCGGTCGATTCGCCTGCCCGGTTTGCGGGTCGGTCAACGTGGTCCGCGAACCGTCCGGCGCCGCCAATCCCAACCTTGGCGGCTACCCGGCGGCACCGGGGGCCGTCGCCGGCGCCACAGCCCAGCAGCCCCCGCCCCCGGCCCCGCCCCCTCCTCCCGACCGGCCGTTGCCCAGGGTGACCTGTCCCTCATGTG
>JBOGEU010000102.1:0-2418 GCA_050741995.1 Acidimicrobiia bacterium
CCCACTCCCCGCTCCCATACCCGCATCGTCACCTCGTCGCCTGCAACGGTGATGAACTCGACGTTGCAGCCGGCGTCGAACCCGGCCTCCCGGGCCACTTTCGCTCCCACCAGCGGAACGTCGATCATCGCCGGATCGTCGACGATGCGCACTGCATGAGGGTTTCCGGTGTCGACGAGACGGTATGCGAATCCGTCGATCGTCTCCTCGCCTTCGAGCAACGCAGGGCCGATCTCGGCCTCGACCTCATCGACGCCCACCCGCACCCTGCGGATGCCGACGGGGGTGTCGACCTCGAACTCGGGGACATCGACCCATCCCTTGTCGTAGGCGTAACGGGCGACACAGCGGAGGCCGTTGCCGCACATCTCGGCCGGGCTCCCGTCGGCGTTCCAGTAATCCATGACGATCGGGGAGCCCGGGGTGACGACGAGAACCCCATCGGCCCCGACACCGAATCGCCGGTCACAGAGACGGACAACATCTTCGACGCTCGGCTTGGCCGGGCCCTCGAGCACGACGAAGTCGTTGCCCAGACCCTGCATCTTGGTGAACTCGAACCGGCTCAAGCAAACATCTCCTGCGCCCGCCTCGTTCTGTCGTCGAGGTCTTCGATCCAGGGTATCCAGCGTATCCGCGGATCCCGCTGAAACCAGGTCCGCTGCTTGCGGGCCAGCTTTTGGGTCCTGGATGCCGCCCTGGCGAAGGCTTCGTCCATCGACATCTCTCCTTCCAGGGCGCCGATGATCTCCCGGTACCCGACCGCGCTGCGCGCCGTGCGTCCCAGCACCGGGAGCAGGCCGCGGACCTCGTCGGTGAGCCCGCCCTCACGCATCAGGGTCAAACGTCGGTCCACACGAGGCTCCAATTCTGCGCCAGGGTCGAGGCCGACCGCCTGGAACACGATCTCGGGGACGTAACGACGCACGTCTTCCGCAACAGCAGTTGCCGACCGCATGCTCGGGGTCTCCCCGGTCAGTTGATAGATCTCGACCGCCCGAACCACGCGCCGCGGATTGGCCAGGTCGACGTGAGTCCTCGCCAACGGGTCGACCGACAGGAGCTGCTCGACCAGATCCTCGTCCTCCCGCTGCTCCAGACGCACCCGAAGCTCCGGGTCGGTGGGCGCGAAGCTCATGGGATCGACGAGAGCTCGGAAATGAAGACCTGACCCGCCGGCGATGATCATCACCGGTGCCGTGCTGGTGGCCAGCACCTCCCGCCCGAGACGCCGGAACTCGGCCACGGAGAACTCGTCTTCGGGATCGGCCACGTCGACCAGGTGATGCCGGATCCCCCGCCTCTCGATCATCGTCGGCTTGGCAGTGCCGATGTCCATCCCCCGGTAGACCTGCATCGAGTCGACCGAGATGATCTCGGCACCCATCTTCTCCGCCAGCCGAATCGCCATCTCGGTCTTACCGGAGGCGGTGGGGCCGAGGAGGGCCAGCACCCGGGTCAGCCGGTGCTCCCGACCAGGTGATGCGGATGTGCTTCCTCGACGGCGACCTCGAGGAAGGTCCCTTCGGGATGCATCCCCTCGACGTGGACCACCTTCCCGGTGCGGGTCCTGGTGGTGGCGACATCGGGATTCTTGCGCGACGGGCCTTCGCTGAGCACCTCGATGGTCGCTCCCACCAACTCTGCGTTCCGTTCCAGCGAGACCCGGTTCTGAAGCTCGCTGAGGCGGGCGAAGCGCTCCTTGATCACCTCTTCGGGGACGAAACGGTCGGCCATCGCCGCTGCTGCCGTGCCGGGACGCGGCGAGAAGATGAACATGAACGCCTGGTCGAAACGCTCTCCTTCGACGACCTCGAGGGTCTGGGAGAAGTCATCGTCGGTCTCCCCCGGGAAACCGACGATCACGTCGGTGGACACTGCGAGCCCGGGAATGATCTCACGGGCCATGGCCAGCCGCTCGGTGTACTTCTTCCGGTGGTAGCCGCGGTGCATGGCACGCAGCACCTGGTCGGAGCCGGACTGCAACGGAAAGTGGAGATGCTCGCACACCGCTGCGGTCTCGGCCATGGCGAGAGCCACGTCCTCGCGAAAGTCGTTGGGGTGCGGGCTGGTGAAACGGACCCGGCGTATCCCATCGACCGCACCGACGCGGCGCAGCAGCTCGGCGAAGATCGGCCGTCGCTTCCCGTCCAGCGCCAGGTCCCGACCGTAGGTGTCGACGTTCTGCCCGAGCAGGGTGACCTCGACCACACCCTCGGCGGCGAGACGCTCCACCTCGCGAACGATGTCCCCGGGACGCCGCGAGACCTCGACCCCTCTCACCGAGGGGACTATGCAGAAGGTGCATGTGTTGTTGCACCCGACCTGAATCGTCACCCAGGCCGAGTGGTGCAGCTCCCGCTTGACGGGGAGCGACGAGGGCATCGCCTGCAGCTCGTCGACCACCTCGGTGATCGG
>JBOGEU010000103.1:0-7953 GCA_050741995.1 Acidimicrobiia bacterium
CTTCTCCACCGGCACCGTCGAGGAGGCGGCGGGAGAGGGTCGGATCGTCTTCCATCACCGGACGACGGCCGAGCTGCTCAATGCGGCCGCCGATGCCGGATGGTCGTTGCAGCACATGGTGGAGGCGCCCCACCACGAGTTGGAAGACCAGGGTGGGATCTCGCGTCTCATGGCAATCCGCTGGTCGCTCCTACCCTGAGAGGGTGTTCGACCGTCCCCCTCCCTCCGACATCCCCGACCAGCCCGGGGCTTATCTGTTCCGTGACCAGCACGGGAAGGTGATCTATGTCGGCAAGGCAAAGAGCCTGCGAAGCCGGGTCCCGTCGTATTTCGGGGTCGGCCTCCACCCCCGCACCCAGGCCATGGTCGACAACGCCAGAGCGGTGGAATGGATCATCACCGAGTCCGAGGTGGCCGCCCTCATGCTCGAGTTCTCGCTCATCAAGCGGCATCGCCCGCGGTTCAACGTCAAGCTCACCGACGACAAGTCCTATCCCTACCTGGCCATAACCCGCAGCGACGAGTGGCCCCGGGCCCGGGTGATGCGGGGCGACAAGCGGAAGGGCAACGAGTACTTCGGGCCCTACGCCCACACCTACTCCATCCGCAAGACCCTCGACCAACTCCTGCGCACTTTCCCGGTGCGGACCTGCACCGACTCGTTCTACGAGCGTCAGCGCGCCCAGGGGCGACCCTGTCTCCTCTTCCACATCGAGAAGTGCTCCGGGCCATGCATCGAAGCGGTGACGCCGGTGGATTACGAGAAGATGGTCGACGGGCTGGCCGCCTTCCTCCGTGGCGACACGGACGAAGTGATCACCGAGCTCCAGGATCGGATGTGGCAGGCGTCGGGACGTCAAGAGTTCGAGCTGGCGGCCCGCCACCGGGATCGCCTCGAGGACGTGCGGCGAGCGATGCTCCGCCAGGAGGTCGTCACCGAGCGACGGGAGGACTTCGACCTGGTCGCCTTCCACGGCGACGACCTCGAGTCGGCGTTCCAGATCCTCCACGTCCGCCGGGGCCGGCTCGTGGGTCGGATGGGGACCGTGGTGGACCGGGTCGAGGAGCTGACAGACGCCGAGCTGATGAGCCGGATCATCCGCCAGCTCTACGGCGAGGACGACCCGCCCAAGGAGGTCCTCGTCGAGATCGAGCCCGCCGAGAAGGAACTGCTCCAGGAGTGGCTGGCCGAGCGCCGGGGGAACAGGGTCAGCCTCCGGGTCCCGGCTCGGGGCGCCAAGCGACGTCTGATGGAGACCACGGTCACCAACGCCGCCGAAGCTTTCGCCCGTCATCGGCTCAAGCGAAGCCAGGACCACAATGCCCGGGCCAAGGCCCTGCGCTCGCTCCAGGACGTGCTCGACCTGCCCGAGCCCCCGCTTCGGATCGAGGCCTACGACATCTCGACACTCCAGGGCACGAACACGGTGGCTTCGATGGTCGTGCTCGAGGACGGCCTGCCCAAGCGCTCCGACTACCGGCGTTTCAAGATGCGCACCATCGAAGGGCAGGATGACTTCGCTTCGATGGAGGAGACGATCAGGCGGCGCTTCCAGGCCTATCTGGCGGAGACGAGACGGGAAGCCGGAGAGAAGGGAAAGTTCTCCTATCCACCGTCACTGGTCCTGATCGACGGCGGGCCGGGGCAATTGGGGCGGGCGGTGAAGGTGCTCAACGAGCTCGGGTTGGACATCCCGGTGATCGGTCTCGCCAAGAGGATGGAGGAGGTCTTCCTTCCCGGAAAACCGGAGCCGATCCTCATTCCCCGGGACGCCGAGGCCCTGTACCTTCTGCAACAGGTCCGCGACGAGGCACATCGCTTTGCCATCACCTATCACCGTCAACTCCGCTCGAAATCGATGATCGACTCGGTGCTGGACGAAGTGCCCGGCATCGGGCCCAAGCGGAAGAGGGACCTCTTGAAGAGATTCGGCTCGTTGAAGAGAATAAGGGAGGCGGGGGCCGATTCGTTGGCCGAGGTGGTACCCAAGAACGTCGCAGACGGCCTGTACGCTGCTCTGCACAACTGACCGAGAGCCTCGATGGACCGTGTAGCAACCGATCATCCCCATGTTCTCGTGGTCACCGGCATGTCAGGCGCCGGGCGCTCATCGGCGGCGAAGATCCTCGAGGACCTGGGGTACACCGTCATCGACAACCTGCCGCCCCGTCTCCTGGTCCCGGCCGCCCGGTTTCACGAGCTCCCCGAGCGTCACAGGCTCCTGGCGGTGGTCATCGACTCCCGGGGCGGCCTCCCCATCGAAGAGCTGCGGGGAGCGGTCGACGAGCTGAGCCGGGAAGGGGTCATGACCCGGGTCGTCTTTCTCGACGCCGACGACGACGTGATCGTCTCCCGGTACGAAGAGAACAAACGACCCCATCCATTGGGGCGGGCCACCATCTCCGACTCGATAACGGCCGAGCGGGAGCTGCTCGCCGACCTCAGGGAAGAGGCCGACGTGATCGTCGACACCTCGTCTCTGAACGTCCACGAGTTGAGAGACCGTCTCACCTCGCTGTTCAGCGACCAAGACATGACCCGGCCGATGCAGGTCTCTCTTCGCTCGTTCGGTTTCAAGCACGGGACGCCGCGTGACACCGACCTCCTCTTCGACGTTCGATTTCTCCCCAACCCACACTGGGTCCCCGAGCTGAGGCCTCTCCGGGGAACCGACGAGCGGGTCGCCGAGTACGTGATGAACGACGAGGCGGCCAAGGAATTCGTGGATCGCATCGACGACCTGCTGGCTTTTCTCATCCCCAGGTTCGAAGCGGAGGGCAAGTCGTATCTTGCGGTCGGCATCGGCTGCACCGGGGGTCATCACCGTTCGGTCGCCATCGCCGAGGAGCTGGCAAGCCGTCTCGCCCAACACGGGGTCAAAGCAAGCGTTCGTCACCGCGACATCGAGCGGTGAAACCACAAACCGAGACCGCCCTCGCCCCCCTTCTCCTCGACCCGGAAGGGCCGGTGGTGGCGGCCGTCGGGGGTGGGCACGGCCAGGCGGCCGCTCTCGAGGCGATCCAGTGTTACGCCAGGGACATCTCGGCCCTGGTGGCGGTGGGCGACGACGGCGGCTCCTCGGGGAGGCTCAGCGAGTTGGGGATCCCGCCCCCAGGGGACGTCCGTCGATGCCTGCTGGCTTTGACTCCCGAGCCCAGCATCTGGTCCGAGCTCTTCTCGCATCGGTTCCGGAGCGGCGACGTCGCCGAGCACTCTCTGGGCAATTTGATCCTCGCCGGGCTCGCCGACATCTTCGGCGACTTCGAGACGGCGGTGAGCACTGCCGAGCGCATGCTGGGAACGCTCGGCTCGGTCATCCCCGTAGCCGACCACCCGATCCGGCTCGAAGCGACGATCGACGGAAGACGGGTCGTCGGTCAGAAGACGATCTCGCAAACCGCAGGCGACATTTCCGAGCTTCACATCGAGCCAAGGGACACGGCGGCCACCCAGCGGGCGTTGGCGGCAGTGGCGGCGGCCGACCAAATCGTGATCGGGCCCGGCAGCCTCTACACCTCGATCCTCTCCGCCCTCAAGGTGAGCATGCTGGCTCAGGCGATCATGGGGGCCACCGCGCAACGGGTGTTCGTCATGAACCTGGTCACCCAGGACGGCGAGACGTTGGGGATGAACGGGGCCGACCATCTCGACGCCCTGGCCAAACATGTCGGAGTGAGCGGTCCCGGGGTGGTCATCGCCCACCAGGGCCCGATGGTCATGCCCGAGGGGCACGAGCAGGTGGTCATCGACACCGACGACGCCGCCCGGCATGGTTGGCGGGTTGTCTTTGCGGATGTCGTCGACGTGCAGGCAGACTGGCCCGAGCACGACCCGATGAAACTGGGCCGGGTGCTGGAAGAGCTGGCTATCACCGAGGACTGAGCCGATGCCGAGATATCTGACCGTCGACGATGTCGAAGTCGAGGGGATCGACGTGCTGGTCCGCTCCGATCTCAACGTCCCACTCGAAGACGGCGCGATCACCGACGACTTCAGAATCCGAGCCGCCCTGCCCACCCTGGAGACACTGGTCGATGCGGGGGCCCACGTCACCGTCTGTTCCCACCTGGGCAGACCCGAGGGCGCCGACCCTGCCTTCTCTCTGCGTCCGGTCGCCGAGCATCTCGCCACCCTCACCTCGAAGGAGGTCGGCTTCGAAACCGGGGGCCAGATCACGGTCCTGGAGAACACACGATTCGAACCGGGGGAGACCGAGAACGACCCCGCATACGCCGCCAGACTGGCCGAGGGACACGGCTTGTTCGTGCAGGACGCCTTCGGGTCGGTGCACCGTGCCCATTCGTCGACGGTGGGAGTCGCTGAGCTGGTCAAGTCGGTGGCAGGCCCACTACTCGACAAGGAGCTGACGGCCCTCAACCGATTCGTCGAGGACCCGGTCATCCCCTACGTGGTGGTGCTGGGTGGGGCGAAGGTGTCGGACAAGCTGGGAGTGATCGAGAACCTCCTGCCCAAGGTCGACGCGATGCTGATCGGGGGAGGAATGTGCTTCACCCTGCTCAAGGCGAAAGGCATCGAGGTGGGCAAATCCCTGGTCGAGGAGGACATGGTGGAGTCGGTGAAGCCGCTCCTCGAAGGCCTGGAGGGAGCGAAGATGATCCTTCCCACCGATGTCATCGTCGCCGATCGGTTCGCCGAGGACGCCGAGCATCGCCAGGTGTATTCCAAGGACATTCCCGCCGATTGGGTCGGGCTCGACATCGGCAAGGAAACCCAGATCCTGTTCGCCTCGGTCATTCGAACCGCAGAGACCGTATTTTGGAACGGCCCGATGGGGGTGTTCGAGTGGGAGCCGTTCCGGGCCGGCACCCAGGCGATGGCCAGGGCGCTCGTCGCCACCTCGGCTTTCACCGCAGTCGGTGGCGGCGATTCCGTGGCCGCGGTGCGCCAACTCGGTCTCGATGATGGTATCTCCCACATCTCGACCGGCGGCGGAGCCGGTCTCGAGCTCCTGGAAGGCCGCATTCTCCCCGGTGTCCAAGTCCTGGAAAGATGGGCCCCATGAAGAAAAGTGCTGTCCCCACCGCGTTTGCGTTGTCCCCCCTTTCCAAGGGGGGACCGACCGAGCGCGGCGAGGGCGAGGGGGGTTTTGCCCGCGTGGCAGAGGGGGTGGTCAGACCTAGATGACTGATCGCAGGAAGCTGATCGTCGGCAACTGGAAGATGAACGCCACCCACCTGGAGACGATCCAGATGGTGCAGAAGCTGTCGTACCGGCTCGAGTACGAGGACTATGGCCGGGTCGAGGTGGTGATCGCCCCGCCATTCACAGCCCTGCGCTCGGCGCAGACCGTGATCGAAGCGGACCGGTTGCAGATCGTCCTCGGCGCCCAGAACTGCCATTGGGAGGAGTCGGGGGCTTTCACCGGTGAGATCTCGGCGCCGATGCTGGCCAAGCTGTCGGTGAGCCATGTGATCGTGGGCCACTCGGAGCGTCGCCAGGGATTTGGGGAGACCGACGAGAGGGTGTCCAAGAAGGCGAGGGCCGTCGCCGCTTCGGGGATGAGCCCGATCATCTGTGTCGGTGAGACCCTCGACCAGCGCGAGGCCGGTGAGGCGGAGAGCGTCGTGGTCACCCAGGTGCAAGGCTCTCTGGCCGGTCTCGATCCCGAGACGGTGGCCGGCTCGTCGATCGCTTACGAGCCGATCTGGGCCATCGGCACCGGGCGCACCGCCCTCCCCGATGACGCCGGGCTGATGACGGGCATCATCCGAGAGACGGTTGCGGACAGGATCTCGAGTGCAGCCGCCGAAGGACTGCGCATCCTCTACGGTGGCTCGGTGAACGCCGGGAACATCAAGGATTTCATGGCCAAATCAGACGTCGACGGAGCTCTGGTCGGCGGCGCCTCACTCGACCCCGACAGCTTTGCCGCCATCGTGCGTTATTGGATATGAGCTACCGGCTCATCCTGCTCCGTCATGGTCAGTCGACCTGGAACCTGGAGAACCTGTTCACGGGGTGGACCGATGTCGGGCTCACCGAGCTCGGCGAGGAGGAGGCACGTGAGTCGGGTCGGCTCATGGAGGAGGAGGGGCTCGGTCCCGACATCCTCTACACCTCGGTCTTGGTGAGGGCGATCGAGACCGCCGAGGTGGCCCTGGACGTGATGGGCCGCCAGTACTTGCCGGTG
Organism: Acidimicrobiia bacterium; assembly: GCA_050741995.1. Taxonomy (GTDB): domain Bacteria; phylum Actinomycetota; class Acidimicrobiia; order Spongiisociales; family ZC4RG35; genus JARDZU01. The sequence continues at coordinate 6,153 of JBOGEU010000103.1, forward strand.
CGGCGCTCCTGGCGTCTCAACGAGCGCCACTACGGCGCCTTGCAGGGGCTGAACAAGAAAGAGACGGCGGAGAAACACGGCGAGGAGCAGGTCCTGCTGTGGCGCCGGAGCTATGACATCTCACCACCGCCATTGGAGCCCGAGGACGACCGTCACCCGCGCCACGACCCGCGCTATTCGAATCTGCCGCCGGACCTGATCCCGGCGACGGAGTGCCTGAAGGACGTCGTGGTCCGGATGCTGCCCTACTGGCACGACGTGATCGTCCCCGACCTGTTGGCGGGGCACCTTCCCCTGGTGGTGGCTCACGGCAACTCATTGCGGGCCTTGGTGAAGCACCTGGATCGGATCAGTGACGAGGACATCATCGACCTGAACATCCCCACCGGGGTGCCCTTGCTCTACGAGCTCGACGACGACTTCCAACCGACGTCGAGTCGCTATCTGGGCGACCCGGAGGCGGCGCAGGCGGCGGCTGAAGCCGTCGCCCGTCAGGCCGGGTAGGTGAATCGGCCGATCACTGGTAGAATCGGCTGTCCACTGGGATACCCGGCGGGGCCCCTACATACCGGTACCAATGGCTGTCGTCCAAGCAATCGCAATCGTCATCCACATCATCCTCTCCCTGGCGGTCGTGGCGCTCGTGCTGCTCCACTCGGGCAAGGGCGGTGGCCTCTCCGACGTGTTCGGTGGTGGGATGTCCACCACGAGTCTCGGCGGAAGCACCGTTGTGGAGCGAAACCTGGACCGGCTCACGGTGATCGTGGGAGTCACATTCGCAATCAGCACTTTCGTGCTGACCTTTCTCTTGAACAGCTGAGCGACATAGACTCGCCCGGCTTCTCTGTCGGAGTGGCGGAATTGGTAGACGCGCCAGGTTGAGGGCCTGGTGGGCGATTAAGCCCGTGGAGGTTCGAGTCCTCTCTCCGACACAAACCAGTGGGCTGGTGCCCACCCTGACCGTATCCGAGTAGCCCGGTCGGGCGTTTCAGCGGAACCTTCTGCCCTTAAGCCGTCTATGGGCTTATGCGCCTCATCGGATTTCGACTCTCGGTCGGAATAGGTCAGCAATTCACATATTTGATAGAGTTCCTGGCCCCCTGCGGCAACCAGGCCGTCGCGTCAGCGAACAGATACCGATCCTCCAGGTCCCGGTCGACGTGTCCCACGAAGCCGTATCGGCCACGCCGGTTGGGGGCTCGGCGATGTCGTCATCGGTGGGTTCAATCCATCGGTCGATGGTGTACACGGCCCTGACCACCCCGCCGGAGATAGCCATGGCGTAGTCCGCACCGAGCCTCCGTCGACCCACTCGCCACCAGACTCTCGTCGCCTCATGGAGGGCTTCCTCGGTGAGCCCCTTTCTGGACCGTCGGCTTCGGATGAGAATCACTTTGTGTTCGGGGTCGAACTCGACTGGCCTCGCCCCATACTGGGCGTTGACGTCACCGACACCCATCAGACCCCGCTCGCGAGTTCCACGGCCCACCCCTCGGTTGGTCAGGTCGGAGAAGCCCAACAGGTCGATGGCCACCGACTCGACATGGAATGCCTCAGCCTCGGTCAGGCCGTGGCGAAGGATGTCGATCCGAACCTCATGACCTGCTTCCTCAATTTCCCGGATCGTCGCAAGCTTGGTGTAGTCGCCCTTCCAGTCACGAACGGTCTTGCGGGCCTCGTGGACATGAGAGAAGCACCGGTGCCCCGTACCTTTGCCGACGTAGAAGGGCGCACTGCTTCGGGGGTCGATCAGTAGATAAACGTAGTAGCCGAGGTTCTCCTCGACGCCTGGCCTCTATGC
>JBOGEU010000104.1:0-1360 GCA_050741995.1 Acidimicrobiia bacterium
CATCCAGGAGTCCCCTTTGGTTGTCCGACATGGACCGTCCCCAAAGGAGTCGGTCCTCCACACTGACAGCAACCCTCCAACGCCAACCCGGCAAAAACCCTACACGACCGCCAACCGCGGTGTCCACGGAAATCGCGGGCCGGGCTCGTCTGGTTTGCGCCCTGCTCCCGGTACCATCCCGGTCATGAACAACGTGAAGACGGTGGCCCTGCTCGCCTTCATGACGACGCTCCTCTGGCTGGTCGGATCGACGCTGTTCGGTGGGGGTGGCAACGGGTTCTGGATCGGGATGGCCTTCGCCGTCGGATTCAACCTGCTCGCCTACTTCTTCTCAGACAAGCTGGCCCTGGCCGCCAGCCGGGCGCGGCCGGTCACCGAGGCGGAGCTGCCACAGGTGTACGCCATCGTCAGGCGTCTGGCCCTGCAGAAGAACATGCCCGAGCCTCGGATCTACGTCATCGATTCCCCTCAGCCCAACGCCTTTGCCACCGGCCGGTCCCCGAAGAAGGCGGCCGTGGCCGTCACCACCGGCATCCTCCAGGTGCTCAGCGTCGACGAGCTGGAGGGGGTTCTCGCCCATGAGTTGGCCCACGTCAGCAACCGGGACATCCTGATCAGCTCGATCGCCGCCATGATCGCTGCCGCCCTCACCATGCTGGCCCGCATGGCCTTCTGGTTCGGTGGTGGGAACAACCGGGAGAGCCCCTTGGGTGCCATCGGCGCCATCCTCTCGCTGATCGTGGCCCCGATCGCTGCGATGCTGATCCGGCTCGCCATCTCGAGGACGAGGGAGTTCCAGGCCGACGCCACAGGTGCCGAGACAACCGGTCGCCCGATGATGCTGGCAAGCGCCCTGGAGAAGATTTCGGCCGGCACCGCACGTATCCCGATGAATGTGAACCCGGCCACCGCCCAGCTCTTCATCGACAACCCGATGAAGGCGGTGAGGGGAGCGGGTCTGATGAAATTGCTGAGCACCCACCCGCCGACGGAGGAGCGCATCGAGCGTCTTGCCGCCATGGCCGGGGGAGTGCGCTGAACGACGCAAGGGCTTTGGTACAAGGCCTCTGCCGCCTCTAAGATTGCGCATCCCGAACCGTGCGCCTTTCGGCGTGCGGTTTCGGCATGCCGGGATGCCCGAGCGGCCAAAGGGAGCAGACTGTAAATCTGCCGGCTAACGCCTACGGAGGTTCAAATCCTTCTCCCGGCACGGGCGCCAGGCGCCTGACAATCCAGCACCATTAGCTCAGTCGTTAGAGCGCTTCCATGGTAAGGAAGAGGTATTCGGTTCAAATCCGGAAGGGGGCTCCGCCCGGCGGCCCCAGGCCGCTAGGCCGTGATATGTCTTACAACGGTGGCG
>JBOGEU010000105.1:0-2592 GCA_050741995.1 Acidimicrobiia bacterium
ACGTCGAACCGACCTGACAGTCGGTGACGAGGTGCCCGCTTCCCTCGTGAACACGGAGGGACTCGTTGCCACGGTGGCGGAACCTATCGTCGGGTCTTCATTCGATGTCGAGAGCGCGAAAAGGGAGGGACTAGTTGCCTGACAAGGAGATCGAAGCCCATCTCCGGCAGGGTGTCGGGCGGGATTGGGTCGAAGAGGCGGCTGAAGACGAGCAACTCACAGAGCTGCTCCGCCGGCGGCGCCTCGACCTCGGGGAACGTGCGCTCGAGCTCGTGCACCGCGGTGAACGGGTACGCGCCGAGACCGGGACCCAGACCTTCACCGGTCAGGTGGTGTATGCCGGTTCGGACTTCGCCACCATCGACCGCGGGGACGACATCGTCGAGGTGGCCCTTGGGGCGGCGACCTGGGCGGTGGAGGCCAGCATGTCCGGCGGTCACGAGCAAAGCGGAGAGCCCCTCAGCCTCAAGGCTCGTCTGGCGGAGATCGCCGCGACCGCCGAGACGGTGCGACTGATGGTGGCCGACGGGCGGGCGCTCATCGGTTCGATCGAGGTGGTGGCGACCGATCATGTCGAGATGTCCCAGGACGGGAACACGGTGATCGTTCCCATCAGGATGATCGTGGCGCTGGTCCGGTCTAACGCTCGCTGACATCGTCGCTCTCGGCGGCAACCGGATGGGAACGGACGAAATCGTAGATCTCGTCACGAAAGAACTTGAAGGTGCGGCCACCGGGCAGCTTGTAGGCGGGCAACCGCCCCTCCCTGGCATAGCGCCGGACCATTTGCACGTTCATGCCCAACAGCTCCGCTACCTGCGCCGCATCGAGGATTGGGGGGTAGTCCTCAGCCATCTGTCGTCCTCGTCGTTACTCGAGAAGAGCGTACGGCATTCGAAGATCGTTTTGAACGGGTCTGTGCGGTGTTTCGGAGCGCTAGTAGCCCACCTCGGAGCCGCGGGGGACCAGGGCGAGGTAGATGTCGCCCTGGGGCAACCCGAAAGGCTGACCTGCGGTGTCGAAGAAGCGGTAGCCGTCCTCCTGGGCCCCGCGCAGCCAGGTTCCCTCCACCACCTCGCCCTGATGGAACACGAGGAGATCGCCGACGCCGATCACGTCGAAGGTGCTGACCGGCACGTCGTTGCCGTCGGCATAGCCCGCCGGGCGCTCGGCGACGAACATGACCACGAGGGTGTCGTGGGTCAGCGGCAGCGGACTGCCCCCGATGGCGTCGAGCACCTCGTACTGTGCTCCATCGTCGTAGCGGACATAGGCGTCGCCCTCGAACCGGAAGGTGACGGACTCGAAGGGGAGGGTCACCTCTGCGGCGGCGGTCCCACCGGGGAAGGCGCCGGCAGGGAGTCCCTCACCCAGGGCCGGCGTGTCACCGACTGTCGAGAACAGCTCTTCGAGAAGCAGGAACAGGTTGTGGACGGGATCGGGATTGTCGCCTGTGGTGAACAGCTCGAAGAGTTGGGCGTCGATCATGTTGATCCCGGTGGCGGCCACGTCCTGGAGAACGAAGGGCTGGCCACCGGTGGAGACGACATAGGGTGCGAGTTGGGGCAGGAGATCGGCATCCACCGGACGCAACGAGCGGACCGGACCCAGCTCCCCGGTGAGGTCACGGTTGACCACCGCGGTGAAGCGGGTGATCCCACCTTCGACCGGGTACTCGATCAACAGCGGCACACCCGCCAATCCGACCTGGGGCCGGGCTTCGGGGGCGTTGTCCACCTTGACTGAGACATACGCCGAGCCCAGGCCCTCACCCGGGGCACCGGGATCGACGGTCAGCGGTGGCCCTCCTGCCGCGTCGACGATCGTCGTCGTCTCCCCAGGCTCGGGCAGGACTGTGGTAGTCGAAGCGGTGGCCGTCTCAGGCTCTGAGCCGCGGCTCGAAGCCAGTGCCGCGGCGGACCCGACCAGGCCAAGACCGAGGACCACGGCGGCCAGACGCCATGGGTTCGACGAGATCCATTGCTTCAGCGAGGCGGGCACGGCGACAGACTAGAGATGGAGACGCGATCATTTGGGGGCGGGCGGATCACGCCCCCAAATGACACTCGGTCGATCGGAGCTATTCGGTGCCGGCTGCGGGACCACCCTCCGGGGCACCCTCACCCAGCAGGCTTGTCCCCGCCGGGATGTCGTAGGAGATCTCAACCCCGCAGATCTGATGGGAACCCGTTCCATCTCCTCCGATGTATTCGACGAAGAATGCCTCTCCCGAGTCGACCGTCTCCGGTGTGGCCAGCGTGGCCGAGACGATGTGGTTGCCCGGGGTCCCGGAAGTCGTAACGGAAGCGAGAGTGGGCACGCTCGTCGTCACCCGTTCGATGAAGAACGTCGAATCCGACGCATTGGCATCGATCACCCGGGCGCTGATCGAGGTGACCACCACACCAACCGGGAGCTGCACGCCCGCTCTCAGAGCAAACGGTGCGGCAGAGTTGCGCATGCATCCATTGGTCCAGTCCGCGGAGCCTCCGACGTCGGCGGTGAACGATCCCACTCCCATCGTGATCGACCCACTCGTGCTGGCCAGCGCGAAATCGGTCGAGTCCTTGCCATCCAAGGTCGCCGCATCCA
>JBOGEU010000106.1:0-2199 GCA_050741995.1 Acidimicrobiia bacterium
CTCAAGTACCTGGCAGGATCCCTGTACGCCTGAGCTCGTTTCAAAGGTGCGGGCCGATTTCCTCGGCCAGTTGCTGCATCAGCTCCACCTGGTCGTTGTAGTCGAGGGTGGGGAAATAGCTGCGGGCGACGAAGTCCACCGGCATCCCGGCCTGCTCCCGGACGTCGAGCAGGGTGGACACGATCTCGTCACTCGATCCGGCCAAGGTGAAGCGGCGGTGAAGGCTCGCCCGTCTTTCCTCGGTGAGGTCGGGAGCGGGAGGAGGAGGCCCGGTCCTGGTGGCGGAAACCTCCATGTCGGCGTACTTCCAGGTCATGTGCCAGACATGATCGGCGTAGCGCATCCAGGCAGCATGGGCATTTGGCCCGGGGAGGATGACCGAGTAGTGGATGATGCGTAAGTCCGACGGGTCGCGGCCGATCCGCTCACACTCCTCGCGCAGCCATTGCAACATGGTCAGCAACTTGTCGGGAGGGACGTTGGCGTAGATCCCGTCGGCGAGCCGGGCGGCGCGCCGGATCGCAGGCTCGGCACCACCGCCGATGACGATCGGTATCGGGGCGGAGGGGGTGGGCCGCACAGCCAGCTCGGGCAATCGATACACCGAGCCCTGGTGGTGGAAGGTCTCTCCGCTCCAGGACCGGCGGAGGATGGTGAGAGTCTCCTCCATCGCCTGACCCCGCCTCTTGGTGTCGGCACCGAGCCCCTCGAACTCGATCTCGCTCCATCCCAGACCGAGCCCGAGGGTGAATCTGCCACCGGAGAGGAGGCTGACCGTGGCCGCGTCCTCGGCGAGGCGGAGCGGATGATGGAGCGGGGCGAGGATGACCCCGGTTCCGATCTCGATCGTCGATGTGGCGGCGGCGATGGCCCCGCTGACCACGGCCAGGGAGGGCATGTATCCGTCGTCGACGAAATGGTGCTCGGTGGTCCATACCGAGGAGAGGCCGAGCAACTCGGCCTCGATTGCCAGTTGGATCGTCTCCTCGTAGGCACGCGACCAGTTGGTCTCACCGGGTCGGAGCTGGGCGCTGAGAAGCCCGAATCCGAGACTCATATTGCGTTCTGCATCGACATCGACTGGAGACTAAGTGATGTCTGCGGTAGGAGGGTCCGGCCCGGATCCGCCTTCGAGTTTGTGGATGAGAGTGTGGTGGTAGCGGCAGAGGAGGCGGAGGTTCGACGGGTTGGTCGGCCCTCCGTCCGCCCAATGCACGATGTGATGGAGGTCACACCAGCGAGGGTTGCGATCGCACCCGAACTCCCACGTGCAGTGGCGATCTCTGGCGATGACTGCTCGGCGGACGGCCGAAGGGATGACGCGGGTGCGCCTCCCCACGTCGATGATCTCGGAGTCGGGCCCGATGACGATCCGGCTCAGGGAGCAGTCGCAGGTGATAGTTCGGAGTTGGCTGATGGTGAGGAGGTGGCCGGTCTCTGTCTCGTGGAGACCCCCGGCGATGGCCTGGAGGGCGGGGATGTCGCAGATGACGTTGGCATGGGGCTTCTCTCCGCCGACGTCCGGGGTATCGCCGTGGTCGAGAAAGTCCCGGGCCAGATCTTCGAGGGCGTCATGTCGACGCTGACGCGGGGTGCGAGTGTCGCCAGCACCGGGCGGCGGCATCAAAGCATCGAGAGCGCCGAGCAGGGCCTGCCCGGCCACGGGTGTCATCCAACCGTCGACCCGGAGCATCCCGTCCATGGTGGTCGAGGCGGAGATGCCCCTCATCTCATGTTGCTCCAGCTCGTCCCTGAGAGCGCCCGGCCCGTCGATCGCCTGCCGCCAGTAGCCGAGGGCTCGCCGGGTGTCGGTCAGGGTGAGATCGGTGACCGCTTCGATCAATGTCTGCTCGCTCTCCGTGAAGGCCTCGGGCAGGGCGACCGCCTGATCGAGGAGGATCTGGGCCTGGTCGGTGCTGAGCCGGCCCCCGGCCCAGGCCCGCCAGGTGCCGCGGGCTGTGGTGACCACTCGCGATCTGGCCACCATGCGATGCGCCCTTCCGGTCGCCATCCGACAGCGATGCTTCAGAAAGGCGGTGACCGAGGGGTAGCCGTATCGCTCCGGCCCGCCTCGCCGCTCGAAATTGGCGACCCGGCGGAGACGCTCCGCTTCGACGATCCCCGACACACGCTCCAACTCCACCAGGTCATCGCCCAGCTGGTCCAGATGGAGCAGGTCGAGGTCTTCGACCTCCCACT
>JBOGEU010000107.1:0-2138 GCA_050741995.1 Acidimicrobiia bacterium
GCTAACGGGCGTGCTGACAGAACTGCTGACAGTGAGCATACTCCCGCCGGGGCATAGGGAAGCCCCAGGTCTCTGACCTGGGGCTTTGCGGTGCACCCCCAACGGGGTTCGAACCCGTGTCTCCACCTTGAGAGGGTGGTGTCCTAGGCCGCTAGACGATGGGGGCGTGTAGCGAACGAGTCAGGATATCCGGCCAGGCTGGCCTCCCCAAACGGCTACTCGTCGGGGATGCGCCAATCGATGGGCTCGCGGCCGGCCTCGACGAGGGCGGCGTTCGCCCGCGAGAACGGGCGGCTGCCGAAGAAGCCGTTGGAGGCGGACAGCGGCGACGGGTGCGCCGACTCGATGACGACGTGGCGGGTGGTGTCGATCAACGTCCGTTTCCGGCGAGCCGACGCGCCCCAGAGGATGAAGACGACGCGCTCCGGTTTGGCGTTGACCGCCCGGAGCACCTCGTCGGTGAAGACCTCCCAGCCCTTGCCCTGGTGCGACGCCGCCCGACCCTGGCGGACCGTCAGCGACGCGTTCAACAGCAGCACACCCTGGCGCGCCCAGTGGTCGAGGCATCCGTGGCTCGGGGGCGGGATGCCCAGGTCGGCCTCGAGCTCCTTGAATATGTTCTGCAGCGACGGCGGCGGCGGTATCCCCTGGCGCACGGAGAAGCACAGACCGTGCGCCTGCCGGGGACCGTGATACGGGTCCTGGCCCAGGATCACCGCCTTGACCTCGGCGTAGGGCGTCAGGTGGAGCGCGGCGAAGACCTCGTCGGGTGGGGGGTAGACCGTGCCTCGGCCCCGCTCGGCGGCGACGAACTGCTGGAGCTCGGTCCAGTAGGCCTTGTCGAACTCCCCCCGGAGGACGGGGTTCCAATCAGTCTTCACCCGCCCATCGTGCCAGCCCGGATCGCCGCTTGCGGGCGATCACCGGATGCTTCGCTGGCAGACTCGGGATCGTGTCCGACGACATCCTGACCCGGCTCCGGGACGTGTGCCTCGCACTGCCCGAGGTGACCGAACGTCTCAGCCACGGGTCGCCCACCTGGTTCGTACGCGACAAAAAGACGGTCGCGACCTACGTCGACAACCACCATGGCGATGGCCGCCTGGCCATCTGGTGCCCCGCACCTCCCGGGGTCCAGGGCGCCCTCGTCACCGAGGAGCCGGACCGCTTCTTCGTGCCTGCCTACGTCGGCCACCGAGGGTGGCTCGGCGTCCGCCTGGACCGCGATCTGGACTGGGACGAGGTGGCCGGCATCATCGAGGACGCCTATCGGTTGGTGGCGCCCAAGAAGCTCGTCGGGGAGCTCGACGATTAGCCCGGATGACGAAATCCCGCCTCGACGGGCGCGTTGCGGGTCGTGGTCGGACTCAGTCCCGTCGGGCTGCGCGTCGCCCCTTGCGCCGCCGGTGGCGCCGAAGGACACCCAACCCGAACCACACGAGCGCCCCGACGAGTGCGGCAAGGAGGGTGAGCAGCCAGACAGGCCAAGTGAAATCCCAGAACAGGAAGTTGACCGTCACGTCATCGGTGTTCTGGGCCATGAAGATGGCCAGGACTGCCACGCCCGAGAGCGATGCGATAGCCCCACCGCCAAGTAGCGCACGTTGTTTTTCGGCCTCGACGCTCGTGCCGTCATCGTCGCTCCGCTGGACCATGAATCCATCTCCTTGCCGCCGAGCATGGGCGTGATTCCTAGAGTCTGCTGCGGCGATCAGCCCGAGGGGTGGACGGAGGGAGTCGAGCATGCTTGGCGACGACGGTGGCGGGGCACGTCCTCGGGTGAGGCGCGGGCGGGGGCCTCGACCCCCGGTCGAGGATCCGACGTTGGGCGTGAAGGTCGCGGTGGATCGAACCGGCCGCCCCGCGAACCGCCTGGTGACGATCGGCGACTCGATCACCCAGGGCTTCATGAGCGCGGCCGTCTTCCGTACGGATCTTTCGTGGCCGAGCGTGGTCGCGTTCGAGCTGGGCCTGCGCCTGGGCTCGGGGTTCCGCTATCCGGTGTACGAGCAACCGACCGGCCCCGGCGGCCTCCCGTTCGACCTGGAGCGCGCGGTCCGCAGTCTCGAGGCCGTTGTCGGGGACAGGCTCGACTGGTACGAGGCCGTCCGCGCACTGCGGTGGGCGCGTTCATACAT
>JBOGEU010000108.1:0-4088 GCA_050741995.1 Acidimicrobiia bacterium
AGGATCCCGTCCGAACCTGCCTCGCTCAGGCCCTCCAGGGCGGCAAGGATCGTGGTTGAGGAGGTGACATTGATCGCGGGCAAGGCGTATCCGCCGCTGCGTGCCGCGGCCAACATCGACCGATATCCCTCTGGACTGGCAATAGGCATCGTTCTGCGTCTTACCTTCTTGGTGCTACGTGTCGCCCCTGGAGCGTAGCGAGCGGGATCCATGATCAATCGAGCTCCGTAGGGCGCAGAACGCAAGGCGTAGACCGGGGTTCCGACTCGCCGTCAGGAACCCGCGGTAATAGGTTGAGGTGGTGACAGGGAGCGTCGGTCGCAAGGTCATGTCCCGGAAGCCCCGGAATGTCTTTCTCCGCGGGATCTACTTGATCCTGGGGCTCATCTGCCTCGTCTTCCTCGCCTTCAGCTGGCTACCGGGGATACCGACCTTCGACTTCGTGATCCTTGCCGCCTTCTTCTTCTCGATGTCCTCGGATCGCCTCCACAACTGGATGGTCAACCACCCGGTCTATGGGCGGATGATCAAGGGCTACCGGGAAAACGGGCTCACAGTGCGCATGAAGTGGGTGGCGGCGGTCGCCATCACCGCGTCGCTCGCTTTCTCCGCATTCGTCCTGATCGACAACCAGGTGCTGAGGGTCGTCCTCGCCGCGGTCGGGGTGTTTGCCCTCTGGTTCGTCTTCACCAGGCCAACTCGAAACGCCCCCACCGGCTGAGCGCCGGTCGATCACCCGCTCCCGGCTCAGCCTCCACTGACCGCTTGCAGGATCTGTACCTCTGATCCGGTCCCCACCGGGGTGTCGAGATCGGCCCGCGCCGCATCGACGAATATCAGGACATGGGGTCGAATCCGACCTGTCTCGTCGAGCAAATGGTGTCTCAGGGTGGGCTCGGCCCGAAAGAGGCTGTTGAGGACTTCGGCCAGGGAACCGCCTTCTGCCTGATGTCTCCTTCCCGAGCTCACCACTTCGCCGAGTACCCGGGGCAGCCGGACCGTGACGCTCACTCGATGATCCGAATCGCGGCGATGCGGGGAAAGGAAGGGCCGAGCTCGCTCCAGGTATCGCCGAGGTCGCGGGTCAGCCAGACCTTGCCCCCGCTGGTCCCGAAGCAGAACACCCCCTCGTCGTCGCCGTCGAAGGCTCGCCTCAGGACCCCGGTGAACTGGGGCGCGTCCGACCATCCGGTCCCGGACACCGCCCAGGAGTCACCGTCGTCGTCGGAGGCATAGACCCGGAGCATCCCGTCGACCGGGACCCGGTTCTCGTCCGAGTGGAGGGGAATGGTCAGCAACCGACCCGACCCCCGGTCACGCCACATGACGAAGCCGAACCCGGCGGGCAGACCGTCCTCGATTCTCTCCCAACGGTCGCCGCCGTCGAGGCTTCGAAACACACCGCGATGGTCCTGGCGCCACATCCGAGCCGGGTCCTCGGGGTCGTGGTCGAGCCCGTGCACGCAGTAGCCGACCTCCGGCCGCTCACCCCCCTCTGCTGTGTCGACCGGGGGCACCCCGTCGTTCTTGGGCACCCACGTCTGGCCGTTGTCGTCGGACCTGAACACACCCACCGCGGATATGGCGACCCAGATGCTGTTCTCTGAGGAGAGGATCCGGTGGGTGCAGAGACCGCCCGCTCCCGGGAACCATCGGTCGCGGGTCGGGTGCTCGTTGAGCCCGTCGACCGGCTTCCAGGTGAGCCCACCGTCGTCGGAGGTGAAGAGACCGGCATGTGCCACGCCGGCGAGAAGCACGTCCCCCTGGTGGGCAAAGGTCCAGATCTGCTCCATCTTGCGCTCCGAGCCCTCGGGCCAGGCCGGGGGAGAGTCGATCGGGGACCAGTTCGAGAGGTCGTCGCTCTGCTGGATGCCAACTCCGAACCAGTTGCTGCCCACGGCGGCCAGATGGGTCCCGCCCGCAGTCCGGGCGAAGGCCGTCACCCTCCATCCCGGGAACATCGGGCCGCTCACCGTCCATGAGCCGCCGGTCTCGGCGAGCAGGAATCCGCCCTTCTCGGTACCCACCGCGATTCGCATGATCAGGCTCCTCCGATCGACAATCGCAATCTACTTGTCACCTGACTTGCATTCGATGCGGCCGTTCAGCCGTTTTTCCCTCGCCGCGGTGGCCGCCACGACGATGGCTGTCGCGACGTTCGGTCAGAGTGCATTTGGAATCCTCGCCTCGAACCTGATCGATGAGTTCGAGGTCGAACGCTGGCAGATCGGCGTCCTGGCCTCTGCCAGCGGGTTCACCGGTGCTCTCCTCTCCCCGATCTTCGGCCGCGTGACCGATCGTCTCGGCAGCGTGAGGTCCGTGATCGGGGTGCTGGTGATGAGCACCGCGACGATGACAACCGTCGCCCTCGCCCCCAGCTACGCGATCCTCGTCGTAGTCGCTCTCATCGGCGGGATCCCCAACGGGTGGACCAACCCCGCGACCAATGCCCTGATCGTCGACAACGTCGCTGCGGGGGCAAGGGGGGTAATCACCGGCATCAAGCAATCGGGCGTGCAGATGGGCGCCTTCCTCGGAGGCCTGCTTCTGCCGGGCATCACCGCCGTCAGCAATTGGCGTGTCGCCTATGCCTCGTTTCTGGTTTTCCCGGTTTCTGCCCTGCTCGGGATGTGGCGGCGTCCCGACGTGAAGCGCCAGGCCCGGCCCGATAATGATCAGAAGCTGCCGATCCCGACTGCGGTCAAGTGGATCGCCGTATACGGCACGCTCATCGGGTTGGGCGTGTCGGCCACCACCACCTTTCTCCCGTTGTTCGCCGAGGAGGGGATGGGTTGGACGACGGCTCAGGCCGGGCTGCTGCTCGCGGGTGTGGGACTGATCGGGGTGATAGCCCGGATCACCTGGGGCTCGATCTCTGAGCGATGGCTGGGACACGGCCGCACCCTTCGCCTGCTCGCGGTGCAGTCGGCCCTTGGGGCGACTCTGCTCGCCCTCGCCGCTTCCGGGAACGCTCCGAGTTGGGTGCTGGTGCCGATGGCTCTCTTGTTCGGGTCAGGGGCGGGCGCATGGAATGCGGTTGGGATGCTTGCGGTCATGGACTATTCGATCCCGGAGCTGGTCGGACGGGGCACCGGTCTCGCCATGCTCGGCTTTCTCACCGGGGTCGGCCTCGGCGCCCCTCTCATGGGCCTCTCCGTGGATCGTCTCGGCACCTACACCCCAGGCTGGGTGATCCTGGCGTTGCTATTCGCGACGAGCGCGGTGGTCGCCGGCCGGATCCACGCCACCGGTACCCTCGCTCACGCTTGAGACTCGTCATTGCCCGCTGCACGGTCGACTACTCGGGCCGGCTCACCGCCCATCTCCCGGAGGCGATCCGGTTGATCATGGTCAAGGCGGACGGGACGCTCGCCATTCATTCCGACGGGAACGCCTCGAAGCCGTTGAATTGGATGGTGGCGCCCAACGTGGTCGAGACCTACGACGATCGATGGGAAGTGACCAACTCAAAGGGAGAGAAGCTGGTCATCTCGATCTCGGAGATCATCGAGGATGTGACCCACATCCTCGGCGATGACCCGGGTCTGCAGAAGGACGGGGTGGAAGCGCATCTTCAGCAGCTTCTCGCCGCACGGCCCTGGGTGCTCGAGGAGGGCTTGACCCTGATCCGCCGCGAGTACCCGACCGATATCGGGCCCGTCGACCTCGTCTGCTCGGATGCCGTGGGGCGGACGGTTGCCATCGAGGTGAAGCGCAGAGGAGAGATCGACGGAGTGGAGCAGCTATCTCGATATCTCGAGAGATTGGGCAACGACCCGAGGTTGGGGCGAATCAGAGGGATGCTCGTCGCCCAGACGATCACGCCGCAGGCGCTGGTGCTGGCGGAATCGCGTGGGATCGAGGCCATCGAAGTCGACTACGACGGTCTACGTGAGATCGAGGACACCGAGCTCCGTCTCTTCGATATCCACTGATCGTGTTCGACATCATCTTTTTCCGGCCGGAGATCCCACCCAACACCGGCAACGCAATGCGTCTCGCCGCGGTGACCGGGTGCCGTTTGCATCTGATCGAGCCGCTTGGCTTCGACATGGACGACGCCAAACTGCGTCGGGCCGGCATGGACT
>JBOGEU010000109.1:0-2406 GCA_050741995.1 Acidimicrobiia bacterium
GGGTAGGAGCATCTGTTACATCTGACTGGTCAGAGAAGACGGTGGTCGGACGCGAGAAACGATGAGCCTCCCTTTGAAAGGTTCCCCACACGCATCTCGCTCTCTCCCTCCTCGCGTCTCCCAGCGCGTCCCGAGCTAATTATCCACGAGTCGAATTCAGCCTTGTATGGGTTCTCCGACCTATGTGGTCAGACTCGCGCTAGTGCATGGTCGAGATCGGCGATCAGGTCCTCGACGGCCTCGATCCCGATCGATAGCCGGATCATCGACTCGGTGACCCCGATCCGCTTCCTGGTCTCGGGGTCGATGTTGGCGTGACTCGTCGTCCACGGATGGGAGGCAATCGATTCGGTGCCACCCAGCGAGGTGGTGTGGGTGATCAGGCTCATCGAGTCCAGGAATCGGAACGCCTCCTCCTTGCCACCGACGACATCGAAGGAGATCATCGCTCCCCCGGAGGTCCACTGGCTCTCGGCCAATTCGGCGACCGAACTGCCCTCCTCGGGTCGGCCCAGGTAGCGGACACCGGCAACCTTGGGATGGGTTGCCAGGTAATCGGCCACCTCGACGGCATTTGCCGTTTGTTTCTCCACCCGAATCGAATAGGTCTCCATGCTCCGTCCCAACAGCCACGCCGTATGCGGATCGGCGGTGGTCCCGATCCGATACCGCATCGTCTTCAGCGGCTCGATGAGATCGCGCGATCCGGTTACCACTCCCGCCACCAGGTCACTGTGCCCACCGAAGTACTTGGTTGCCGAGTAGACGACGAGATCCGCACCATGATCCAGTGGCCGCTGGGCGTAAGGCCCGAGGAAGGTGTTGTCGACGATGGTCAGAGCGCGGTGCCCGCTCGTCGAGTGCGCCGTGGCGAGACTGGCGGCCATCTCGATGTCGAAGACGTCGTTCGTAGGGTTGGCCGGGGTCTCCAAGTACACCGCGCCGACCGTCCGTTGCCCGATCAACTCGTCCATGTCATCTCGTGTCGCCTCGGGGCCGAAGGCCGCCACCTCGAAGCCAAGTGGCTCGAGCACCGAGTGCAACACGGTGTTGGTGCCGCCGTAGAGGGGAGCGCTGTGCAGGATGAGCTCGCCGGGATGGGCGAAGGTGAGCAGCGTGGTGAAAATCGCCGACATCCCGCTGGAGAAGACCAGGGCCGACTCGGCTCCGTCCCAGACCGCCAACCGGCTCTCGACGATGACCAGGTTGGGATGATCCATCCGGGTGTAGATGAAACCGACGTCCTCGCCTTCACCCGGACTCGCCCCTCCGTAGACGATCTCGAACAAGCGCTCGGCGGCTGCCCCCGATTCGAAGACAAAGGTCGACGTGTGGAACAACGGCGGCTTCAGGGCGTCGAGGCCGTCGGAAGGGTCCCAGCCTCGTTTCATCATCTCCGACTCGGGTCGGGGAGCGTCGTTTTCGATCATCCTGAGCAGAGCCTAAAGCTCGGGCGGTAGCACGGAGAACCACCGATAATCGGGCGATGGCTTTCGTCCCTGACACCGTGACATCGGCGGTGAGCGTCCTTCGGCCGGCGCACCTGATCCTGGTCTTCACTGGTGCCGGGATCTCGACCGAATCCGGCATACCCGACTTCCGTGGCCCGGACGGGCTCTGGACCAAGGTCGATCCCGATGACTTCCACATCGACCGGTATCGAGCCAATCCCGAGCTGAGGGTGCGGGGCTGGAAGATGCATCTCGACGGTGAGCTCTGGGGGGCGAGATCGACCGTCGTCCCCAACCCGGGTCACCATGCCATCAAACGGCTGGCCGATGATGGGCGGTTGGCCGGGGTCGTCACCCAAAACGTGGACGGTCTTCATCACAGATCGGGGCTGGGCGTCGACCTCGTGGCCGAGTTGCACGGAAACGTGCGCCAGAGCCACTGTGTCGATTGCGAAACTGTCTGGGAAACAGAAGAGGTCTTGCGATGGGTGGAGCAGGGTGACCTCGACCCGGCGTGCCCGAAGTGCGGGGGGATGGTGAAGACGGCCACCGTGATGTTCGGCGAGCTCTTGCCGGAAATGGAGATGGGAAAGGCGATGCGATTCCTGTCGATGGCCGACGCCATGCTCGTGGTCGGGTCGACGGTTGCCGTGTGGCCCGCCTCCGACGTTGTGATGCGGGGCGCCCTTCGCTCACTGCCGATCGTGATCGTCAACAAGGGGGCCACCGAGGCCGATCATCTGGCGGCGGTCAAGCTCGACGCCGGGATCGGCGAGGTCCTGCCCCAGATCGTCGACGGTGTGCTTGCTGCCTAGTGCTCTGGCCACTGACGTTGGCGATGTTCAGGGCGAGCCAGGGGCGCCGATGGCAAGGACGCAGGACGCAGGCGCACCCGTAGGTGCGTCAAGGACGAGGACGCAGCAAGCGTTGTCATCTGGCCGTCCTGAACGCGGCG
>JBOGEU010000110.1:0-1613 GCA_050741995.1 Acidimicrobiia bacterium
GTCCACGGCATCGAGGTTTCGCTGCTCTGGTACCGCGCTGCCTCCGAGCTCGTTGACCCTCTCAGCGTCTGACAACGACCTCACCTCTTTGGGCCTCCCGGCATAGATGTGGGTCGGGTCAGGGATCGGGGGCCCGCGCCCGCTCGTGCGCCAGGACGTGGTCGATGGGTCCGAGCGTGAGCATCACCAGGGCAAGAGCCGCCTTGGCCGAGTGGAATCCGTAGGCGCGGTTGACGATCAGTCGAACCCTGCGGTTCAGTCCCTCGTGACGGGCGTTGTTGATGCCCAGGCGGATGGCGGCGAGGATGCCCTGGCGCCGCTTGCGGATGGTCTGGGCCAAGGTCACGAAGGGCTTCAGGCGGCTCCGGGAGGCCTTCGAGCAGAACCGGTCCAGCAGCGTGGCCACCTCGTCCTCGTCGAGGTCGCCGGCGAACACCGCCCTCAGCGCCTCCTTCAAGGCGTAGGCCCGCCACAGCTCGCCCCCTCTTCGCTTGAGCTTGCGCAAGGTGGCCGCCTGGTCGTCGGTGAGGTCGCCGGGGTTCTTCAGCAGCGCCCAGCGGGCTCCCTTGAAGCGACGGGCTGCGTCCTTGTCGGGCAGTTGGCGAAGCTCCTGCCAGGTCGCTCGACGGACCTTGTCAAGCGCCTTGGTGGCGAGCTGCACCACGTGGAAGGGGTCGTAGCAGATGATCGCCTTGGTGGCGTGGCCCTCGGCGGTGGCGCTCTTGAGGAACGCCGGGGACATGTCCATCGACATCGCCTCGATGGCCTCGGAGCGCTCGGGGCCCAGCTCGTCGAAGAAGGCGTCCAGCGTGGCGGCGTCCTTGCCCTGCTTGCCCCAGACGAACTTGCCGCTGCGGTGGTTGGACACCAAGGTGAGATAGGAGTGGTTCTTGCGCCAGCTCACCTCGTCCACGCCCACGCAGAACAGCCCTTCGAGCCGGTCGGGGTCGAGCCCGTCGGCCATGACCCGCTCGATGATGCGCCCCACGGTGGCCCAGTCGATGCGCACCAGTCGCTTGAGGGCGGTCTTGTCCATGGTGGTGGCCAGCCAGCCCACCAGGTCCTCGAAGTCCCGTGTGAAGCGAGAGCCGGCCCGGGCGAAGGGCACGCCCTCGGTGCGCTCGTGGTGGACCGGACAGCAGAGCCGGCGCAGGTCGGCCCGCACCTCCAAGCGCCAGGCCCCGAGATCGAGGTGGCGCCAGGTGGAGGGCTCGGGGCGGGTGTCGTAGCGGGCCCTGGTCGAGTAGTCGCACTCCGGGCACACCAGATGGCGACGTCGCAGCGCCACGGTGACGACCACCTTGTCGGTGGCGAAGTCCACGTTCGAGACGCTGATGCCCGGAAGGTCCATCAGGCGCTTGAATGCAGTGGTGTCCCGCACGGGATCGCTCTCCTTGGCTCGGCTGTGTCGAAGCTTCCGAACCTAGGTCGAGCCCCCGTGCGGGACACGCACCCGCCGCTCTCTTGGCCTCTTGGAGGTCACCCTCGAGGGGGATCACGAACGGGTACGGATCAGGGGCCGACCCGGCATGACCGAAAACCACCTCCTGCCAGCGAGAAGTCGTCCCTCAATCGGATGGGCGACCCACATTCATGCCGGAAGACCCACAAGA
>JBOGEU010000111.1:0-1396 GCA_050741995.1 Acidimicrobiia bacterium
CAGGTGGCTTCTCCTCTTCCGTGGCGATGGGGGCACGGATCTCGAGGATGCCGTCCTTGTAGCTCGCCGTGACGTCGTCCTCCTTGACCCCTTCGGGCAGGGGGACGTTGCGGACGAAGGACCCGTATCGGAACTCGGAACGGTAGACGTCCTTGTCCCTCTTCTCGGTCTTCTCCTCCCGCTGGGCGCGGATGTGAAGGACACCGTCGGCGATGGACAGCTCGACGTCCTTGTCGGGATCGATGTCGGGCAGCTCGGCCCGAACGACCAGGGTGCCGGCGTCGTCGTATTCCTCGACCCGGAGCCAGCCGCTCTGCGGATCGACGTCGGCCATCCGGCGGAACACATCGGGGACCTCGAACCGGAACCACTCGGGGAAGTCGAAGCGCTCCCGGCGCATCAATGCCATGGCAACCTCCTTCCAGTAGGCGGGCAAGTTGCCGCCTCGTTGTCGATTTCCAGTCTGCGGGCTCAGCCGGTCATCACCACGCTGACGGGTCGGTTTCGGTCCCGATCGGCGGGTCTTCCGCCCAGGTGTCGACGAACTGAAGGTCGGGATGCGATGAGTGTGCGGGCCCTTACGCCCAGCGATTCCCTGGAGGGAATATCTCCGGCTCGGTCAATCGGCTATGACTGACCGGCGTGTCCGTGGTCGTCGAGTCCGACCGGTTCGCGCACGAGCTTCGCCGCTGGCGGACCCTCCGGCGATCGAGCCAGCTGGAGCTGGCCATACGGGCCGGGACGACCCAGCGCTACATGAGCTTCCTGGAGCAGGGGCGTTCGCGACCGGGACGGGCGATAGTGGTGCGCTTGGCCGAATCGCTCGGGCTGTCGCTGCGGGAGCGCAACGGCCTGTTGGCGGCTGCCGGGTACGCACCGGTCTTCCCCGAATCCAGCCTCGACGCCCCGGCGCTCCGGCCGGTCCGGGATGCCATCGACACCATCCTCGAGGGTCACATGCCCTACCCAGCGGTCGTGGCGCGCCCCTACGGGGAGATCGTCGGCGCCAACGCCGCACTGCCGGTGCTGACGGAGGGCGCTGCCCCCGAGCTCCTGGATCCTCCCGTGAACGTGCTACGGCTGGCCGTGCACCCGGACGGCATGGGGCGGCGGGTGGAGAATCTGCCCGAGTGGGGTCGGCACATCATCGAGAGCCTGCGCAACCAGGCGCTGCGCAGCCCCGATCCCCGCCTCGACGAGTTCGTGGCCGAGCTGGAGGGCTATCTCCCCGCCGTCGAGGGCGGGCACGACCACCTCGGGTTCGCAGTCCCGCTGCGGCTGGCCAGCGACGATGGCGAGCTCCGTCTGATCACGACCCTGACGTAGTTCGCGACCGCCGTCGACGTCACGCTGTCCGAGCTCCACCTCGAGGCAGTCCTCCCCGCCGACGAAGCCA
>JBOGEU010000112.1:0-2271 GCA_050741995.1 Acidimicrobiia bacterium
CGTCCATGCCGCCCGCCCGGGCGCCATCCGGGCGCTGCAGCTCGACGACATCGACGTCGGCAACCGGCGGCTCGTGATCGCCGGACGCGTACGCCCTCTCGACGACCTCACCCGCCAGCTCCTGCTCAGCTGGCTGGACCTGCGGGCCCATCGATGGCCGAACACGGCCAACCCGCACCTGCTCATCAACCAGCAGACCGCGATGGAGACCGGCGCCGTCAGCACCTTCTGGGCCAAGAAGGCCCTCCGGGGCCAGACGGCAACCCTGGAACGGCTGCGCGTCGACCGTCAGCTCGAGGAGGCCCTCAC
Source organism: Acidimicrobiia bacterium (assembly GCA_050741995.1). Classification (GTDB taxonomy): domain Bacteria; phylum Actinomycetota; class Acidimicrobiia; order Spongiisociales; family ZC4RG35; genus JARDZU01. The sequence continues at coordinate 310 of JBOGEU010000112.1, forward strand.
CCACGGGCCCGACCCACTCCACCTCGCGGCCGTGTTCGGGCTCGACCAGAAGACCGCCATCCGCTATGCCGCCTCGGCTCGCCAGCTCCTCGAGACGGCCGCCGAGCAACTCGGACCCGACGGTCTCAGACCCACCCACGGTTCCCACGAACCCAAGGGGTAACGTCTGCCCTGGAACCCGATCGACCCTTGGCTCCGCTCAGCTGAAAGCGTGCGTCGAGCGGCCACTTCGACGCCGATACTCAGGAGACCCATGTTGGAGAGCCAGGCTCCGAAGGCTGGCCATGGCCGCCGCCAAGGTTTTCGACCGCGTGACGGAGCAACGGGGCCTCCCAGTGAGGGCGGTCGTTGCCGAACCCTCCGGGTTCCTGGTCCGCCCGACGACTGGTTTGCGTCTGACGACGACAGGATTATCCGGCCATTCGGCGGCCGGCACCGGGTGGCGGTAGAGGGCGGCGGTCCGTGGCCAGGTGTTGGCCCTTTTGAACGCCAGGGCGTCGCCGACGAGCAACCGCAGCAGGTGGGGCAGGGTGCTGTCGGAGTCGGGGTTGTGGGCGATCACCGGTTCCATAAGGCCGAGTTGGCCCGGCCCACGCCGGGCGCATCAGTCTCCGGTAGGCCCCGGCGGGATGCCAGCTCTCACCGGCCGCCAGACAGAGGAGGACGGCGATCAAGAGGTGGGTCGCCTGCATGGCGAAGGTGGGGGCGATCGTGAAGGCTTGGAGCGCGTTGGCGACCGCGTAGAAGAGGCACCCCAGTCCGCAGCAACGCATCGCCAGCCAGATGAGGAACATCCTGGAGCGCAGCAGGCCCCGGCGTGCTCCTCGTTCACGGGGATGCCACGAAGCTCCCATGATCTCCAAGGCGGCGGCGGTACTGGCGATTGCGGCGAACGCGGAGCCGATGACGAGGGTGGTCAGGATCGCGATGCCGATGACGCTGACGGACTCCGCGTGGTCGAATCGAGCACCGAGGGCGATGGCAACAGGGCCGATCCCGAGCAGGGCCACCCACAACCGACGCCGAAAGCGCAACGCCCCCAAGTAGTGGCCAGAAATCGCCATCGTCACGCCGAGGGCGATGTCGGTGACCGCCCACGGCTGGCCTACGGTCATCGCCTGAAGACCGAGGGAGATGGTCGCTACGCCGATGAGCCGGAGCCACATCCCCAACTGAAGCGTGCGATCGTGGAGACGAGCCTCGGTGTACGCGCCCCACAGGATCCCGAGCGCGCAGGCGACGACCTGCCGGGCCCCGTGCTTCTTGGCTGCATCGTCGAGGACCTCAACGGCGTCAGCGGAGATCCGGGGCAGCCGCCCCAGCCAGGCGCCGACCCGCCGCGCCAGGCCGACGGCGAGCGAGCTGTTGGGGTGCGACCGAAGGAGGAACACCTGGAAGAACTTCTCGCGCAACCACGTGCGGAGCGCGGCGGCGTTGCGCTCGAGCCACTGGGCGGTGATCCAGTCGAGCACTTTCTTGGCGACGATGGCCGCGACGGTGAGCAGCACGGCCCACGCCCAGATACGCAGCGCTCCGACGTCGAGCGACGGGGCGGTTGACGACGACAGAGCGAACACGGGACTCCCTCCTGGTCGAACCACAGGATCCAGGGTCGATGAGTCGATGGTGTTCCACCACGGTTAAAGGCGTGTGAACTGGGACGATTCTCCCCGCTGAGGGTAGACAGATCGACACACGATGGGTACCTTCTGGTTGCCGCCGACTGAGACGGGAGAGTCGCGGCCCATGAGCACACGACAAGGAGGGTCCGTGCTTGACCAAGGTGCATCGTTGCCGCTGCGCGTCCGGGTGCTGATGTTGCTGACGCTGTTCCCCGATGGGCTGCACGCCTACAAGATTGCGAAGGAGCTCGACGTCTCAAGTGGCTCGTTGTATCCGGCGCTTGGCCGTCTGCTCGGTGCCGGACACGTTCAGGCGGTCGAAGGACCGGTGGTCCAGAGA
>JBOGEU010000113.1:0-3387 GCA_050741995.1 Acidimicrobiia bacterium
GAGTAGCCCGACGGGGCGACGACCGGCGCTAACTTCGGCGGATGCTGCGACGACCCGTGCCCTCCTCCCAACCGATCGATGACCTGGTCGATCTCTATATGGGAGACCAGCGCAAGGCCGAAGGCCGCCCCTGGTTCCTGGTCAACTTCATCAGCTCGGCGGACGGGGGGACCGCCATACACGGGAAGTCTTCGAGCCTCGGCGACCCCGACGACAAGGCCCTGTTCCAGGCCCTGCGAGCGGTCCCCGACGTCATCCTCGTCGGCTCGGGGACGGTAGAAGCGGAGAACTACCAGCCGGTCCGGCTCGATGAGGACCGACGTCAGCGAAGAGTTGCCGCCGGTCTCACCGAGGTTCCCCTGCTTGCCATCGTCTCCGGGCGGCTCAGCTTCGATCCCGAGGCGAGGGTGTTCTCCGATCCCGACTACCGGCCGATGGTCATCACCGGGCCGGAAGCCGACCCCGCCAAGCTGGCGATGCTCGGCGATGCCGCCGAGGTGATGATTCTCGATGACGTCACACCGGAGAACATCCTCGCCCGCCTGGGAGCGGCCGGAGTGATCCTTTGCGAAGGGGGGCCGACTCTCGTCGGTCAATTCGTCGCCGCCCGGCTCGTAGACGAGCTCAACCTGACGTTGGCCCCAACAATGATCAGTGGCAGGTCGGCGCGGATCGCGCACGGAGACTCCGCCGATCCGCCCCTGGACATGAAGCTGGACCGGTACCTGATCGGTGATCGGTCGCTGTTTCTGCGATATTTGAGGGCGTAACCAGGAAGGAGTCTGACATGGGCAAGCACGCCGAGCTTTACGAACGTCACAAGGCGGTGCTGCCCGACTGGGCTCCCCTCTACTACCAGCAGCCGATCTCGATCGTCGACGGCGACGGCCGCTGGGTCACGGATGCCGAGGGCAACCGGTATCTCGACTTCTTCGGGGGGATCCTGGTCACGATGTCGGGCTACAAGATCCCTGAGGTGGTGGAGGCGATCAAGGCCCAGGCCGACCGGATGCTGCACACGTCGACGCTCTACCTGATCGAATCCCAGATCGAGCTGGCGGAGAGGATCGCCGAGCTATCGGGGATTCCCGAAGGGAAAGTGTTCTTCACCAATTCCGGCACCGAGGCCAACGACGCCGCCCTGATGCTGGCCACCACTTACAGGAAGTCGAACCAGGTGCTGGCGATCAGGGGCAGCTATCACGGGAAGTCGCACTCGGCGATAGCGGTCACCGGGCAGAAGGCATGGTCGGGGACCAGCCTCTCCCCGTTCCAGGTCACCTATGTCCACGGTGGCTACAAGCTGCGCAGCCCCTTCGGGCATCTCCCCGACCCCGATTTCATCGCAGCGTGTGTCGCCGACCTGGAGGACCTCCTCGGTGTTGCCACCACCGGGAGCCCGGCGGTGATGATCGCCGAGCCGATCCAGGGTGTTGGCGGGTTCGTCACCCCGCCCGACGGGTTCTTCAAGGCGATGAAGGACGTCCTGGAGAAGAACGGGATCCTCTTCATCTCCGACGAGGTTCAGACCGGGTGGGGGCGGACCGGGGAGCATTTCTGGGGGTACCAGGCGCATGGGATCGTCCCCGATCTCCTGACTTTCGCCAAGGGCCTGGGCAACGGCCTGAGCATCGGGGGAGTGGTGGCGCCGGCCGAGATCATGGAGGCTTATCCGGCTCTCGGAATCTCCACCTTCGGGGGCAACCCGCTGGCCACCGCCGGCGCCCTGGCCAACCTGGAGTACCTGCTCGGCAACGACCTCCAGACCAACGCGCTCAAGGTCGGCAACCGGCTCATGCAGAACCTGGTGCCGTTGTCGGAGGAGCTCGAGATCATCGGCGAGGTCCGGGGCAAGGGCCTCATGATCGGGATCGAGCTGGTCGACTCCAATGGTGCTCCCGCCCCTGAGATCGCCGGAGCGGTGCTGGAGGCGGCCCGAGAGGAGGGCCTCCTGATCGGAAAAGGCGGCCTCTACGGAAACGCCCTTCGCCTCGCCCCGCCGCTGTCCATCACCGAAGACGAGGCCGACGAAGGCCTCGCCCGTCTGGAGCGCGCCCTGCGCCGGGTGTAGTCGTACCTGAGGTACGTAGCGCCATATATGGCGCTACGAGGACATGGAAACCGAGAAGCGGCCTGCACACCCGGGGTGGCGACGACGTGTGATGGTCCAGGCCCTGGCTTCTCTGTTGCCGTAGCGCCACTATTGGCGTCACGTACCTCAGGTAAGGATCCTCCTAGAGCAGGGCCTGGAGGTCGATGTCGCAGCTGGGATGACGGAGCTTGGCCAGGCCTCTGGCCTCGATCTGACGAACCCGCTCCCGGGTCGAGTTGATCACCTTGCCCACATCGGAGAGGGTCCACGGCTCGTCTCCGTCGAGGCCGAAGCGGAGCCACAGGACCTGTTGCTCCTCGGGGTCGAGGATCTGAAGTGCCTTGATCAGGCGGTCCCGGCGCCAGGCGGCCGCCGCCCGAGCCTCGGGGTCGACGGCGCTGGCATCCTCGACGAAGTCCTGCAGCGAGGCGTCTCCATCGTCACCGATGGGCCGGTCGAGCGAGACGGTCTCCGCCGGCGCCTCGAGGGCGGCCAGGACCCGTTCGGTGTCGAGCCCGGAAGCCTCCGAAATCTCCTCCAAGGTGGGAGCGCGGTGGTACTTGTCGTGGAGGCTCTGCCTGGTGTCCTGGACGGTGCGCACGACGTCCACCATGTGAACCGGGAGTCGAATCGTCTTTCCGTTGTTGCCAAGGCCCCTGGTTATCGCCTGGCGGATCCACCATGTCGCGTAGGTAGAGAACTTGAACCCCTTGCGCCAGTCGAACTTCTCCACAGCCCTGATCAGTCCGAGATTGCCCTCCTGGATCAGGTCGAGCAGGTCCAGGCCCCGTCCCGTGTAGCGTTTGGCGATCGAGATGACCAGCCGCAGATTGGAGCGGATGAAGGTCATCTTGGCCTCGTCGCCCTCGGCGACGATACGCATCAACTTCGCACGGTCCGATTTGTCGTAATCGCCTGATTCCAGGGTGGCTTTTGCCTTCTTGCCCAACTCCATGGCGCGCGACAGATGGACTTCGTCCTCGGCAGTGAGCAAGAGGTGGGCAGATACTTCGTCGAGATAGAGGCCGACGGTGTCGGCCGGGCTCGAACCCCGCTCGGGTCTGGCGTCTTTGGCCCTGATGGCCTTCCCCAAATTGGCCTCCTGTCGGGACCCCTGTGGAAAACTAACCCTGCTGGATCAATCTGGCAAACGGTTTTGTCGCGTTCGACATCCTCACGGGTAACCTCAATGGCTCAGTGGCGCGCCGAACCCAGTTTCGCTTACTGGTTGCGCTCACCATCGTCTGGGCATTGTGGGCTGGATGGTCCTTGCTCGGTCGGGCAACCCCATACAC
>JBOGEU010000114.1:0-5553 GCA_050741995.1 Acidimicrobiia bacterium
CCCGGCATCGTCGTCGCTGCCGTCGAGTTGTTCGGCGAGAACCCGCAACCCAGCACCGCCGAGATCAAAGAGGCGCTTGCCGGCAACATCTGTCGGTGCACCGGTTACGGCGCCATCGTGCGCGCCCTGGAGAGTCTGTCCGCCGGAGTGGTGGAGTGACCACTTCCGTCGCCCGCCGGGTAAGGGTTCCCCAGGGGGCGGTCGGACAGTCACCACTTCGACCGGACGGTATCCCGAAGCTGCGCGGCGAGTTCGAGTATGCCCAGGACCTCGGCGCCGAAGCCATGTTGTGGGCGGCAACGGTGCGCAGCCCGCATGCCAGGGCCCGCATCGTGTCGATCGACCCTGCTCCCGCCCTCGCCATGGGCGGAGTCCATGCGGTGCTCACCGCAGACGACGTCCCGGGGAGGACGACGTTCGGCCTCGAGCAGCCGGATCAGCCGGTTCTCGCCGGCGATGAGGTCAACTACTGGGGGGAGCCGGTGGCGGTGATCGCCGCCGAGGACCTCGACACGGCGCAGCGGGCCGCGGCACTGGTGGAGGTGGGCTACGAGCCCCTGGACCCCATGGTCGACCCGCTGGAGGCTGACCGCAGGGACGAGGTTTTCAGGCGGCTGCGGATCCGCCGTGGGGATGGAGAGCAGCGGGGCAAGGTGGTGGTCGAGGGCTACTACGAGGTCGGGATGCAAGACCAGGCTCCGCTCGGGACCGAAGCGGGCCTTGCCGTCCCCGACGGCGAAGGTGGCGTCGATCTCTATGCGACCAGCCAGTTCGTGCACGTCGACCAGGAGCAAGTGGTGGCCAGCCTCGGTTTGCGCCCGGACCAGGTCCGCTCCCACCCCGCCGGGGTGGGCGGGGCCTTCGGGGCACGCGAGGACGTGAACCTGCACATCCATCTCTGCCTGCTCGCCATGCACACCGGCCGCCCGGTGAAGATGGTCTATCACCGGTCGGAGTCGTTCACCGGCCACGTCCACCGACATCCCGCCTGGCTTTGGTACCGCCACGAGGCCGACGAAGACGGCCGTCTGGTCAGGGTCGAGGCAAAGGTGATGATCGACGGCGGCGCCTATGCGTCCACCACGTCGGCGGTCCTGGCCAACGCCTGCTACTTCGCCGTCGGCCCCTATCGATGCGACACGGTCTCGGTGGACGGGGTGGGCACTCGCACCAACAACCCGCCCTGTGGGGCGATGAGGGGCTTCGGCGCTGTCCAGGTGTGCTTCGCCTACGAGACCCAGATGGATCGCCTCGCCGAGGCCCTGGGCATGACACCGCTCGAGGTCAGAGAGATCAACGCCCTGCAGACCGGGGACCCGCTGCCCACCACCGGGCAGGTGATCGAAACCCCGCTCCCCACGCGGGAGGTGATCGCCAGCCTGCAGGCGATGCCGATGCCTGACGACGTGGCCGACCCCCATCACAGCTCGCTTCCGGGAGGATCCGGCCTCACCTCCGAGCCCCATCATGTGCGGCGCGGGGTTGGCTATGCGCTGGGGATCAAGAATCTCGGGTTCTCCGAGGGCTTCGACGACTTTGCCCAGGCTCGGGTTCGCCTCACCGCCGGCGGGGCGGTGGTGGAGACAGCGGCCATCGAAGTCGGCCAGGGCCTGGTGAGTGTCCTGGCCCAGATCGCCCGCAGCGCCCTTGGGGTCACCAATGTGGAGGTGGCCCACGTCGACACCTCGCAGATCGACTCGGCGGGCTCGACATCGGCTTCGAGACAGACCCAGCTCTCCGGCGGGGCCACTTTACAAGCGGCCACTCGTCTCCGGGAGCGGATATTGGCCGATCACGATGGAGACGACCTCGACGACGACGGTGTCTGGCAGGGTGACGAGCTGGTCGTCTCGTGGCCGGCTCTGTGCGAGGAGGAGTGGTTGGAGACCGCCACCTTCCGTCACCCACCCACCGCCGAGCCCGACGAGAACGGCCAGGGTGTGATGCATGCCGATTTCGCGGTGGCGGGCCATCGCGCCGTGGTCGATGTCGACACCGAGTTGGGCTTGGTGAAGGTGGTTCGGGTCGACACCGCCCAGGACGTCGGCCGGGCGCTCAACCCGGATTCGGTTCGGGGCCAGATCGAGGGCGGGATCCTCCAGGGGATGGGGCTGGCGATCATGGAGGAGCTCGTGTTGGAGGACGGAGTCATCCGGAACCCGAACTTCACCGACTACCTGCTTCCCACGATCCTCGATGCTCCCGATGTCGAGGCCCTGCTCATCGAACAAGACGGCTCGTGGGGCCCCTACGGCGCCAAGGGGGTAGGCGAGCCGCCGACCATCTCATCGACCCCCGCCATCGCCGCCGCCATCCGCGCCGCATCGGGCAAGGAGCTGAATCGGGTCCCGATCAGGCCCCAGGACATCGCCCTCACGTGAGTCACGGGGCATGAGTGATCTGATTGCCCGGCTTCCGAAGACCGAGCTCCACGTCCACATCGAGGGCACATTGGAGCCGGAGATGATGTTCCGCCTCGCCGCCCGCAACCGGGTGCCGCTTCCGTACGAAGACGTCGACCAAGTTCGGGCCGCTTACCGGTTCACCGACCTCCAGTCGTTTCTCGACATCTACTACCAGGGAGCCGAGGTACTGCGTACCCCGGACGACTTCTACGATCTGATGACCGCCTACCTCGACCGGGCGTCGGCCGACGGTGTTCGCCACGCCGAGGTCTTCTTCGACCCTCAGTCCCACACCGGGCGGGGGGTCGGGTTCGAGGTGTTCATGAGGGGGTTCCGGGACGCGATCTCCGACAGCGGGCGGCGGCTCGGGATCAGCGTCGACCTCATCCTCTGCTTTCTGCGCCATCTCTCGGGTGAGGCGGCCGTGGCCACGATCGAGGAGGCCGAGCCGTTCCTCGAGGGCGTAATCGGGGTGGGCATCGACTCCTCGGAGCGAGGCCGGCCCCCGGACCTGTTCGAGAAGGCCTATGCCCGGGCCCGGGAAATGGGGCTGCATGCCGTGGCCCACGCCGGGGAAGAGGGGCCCCCCGAGTACGTGTGGTCTGCGCTCGACGTTCTCGGCGCCGAGCGGATAGACCATGGGGTGAGAAGTCTGGAGGACCCTGATCTGGTGGCTCGGCTCGCTCGTGACCGAGTCCCGTTGACCGTGTGCCCTCTGTCGAACGTGGCGCTCAGGGTGGTGGACCGGCTATCGGGCCATCCGCTCCCTTCGATGATCGAAGCCGGGCTCCTGGTCTCGATCAACTCCGACGACCCGGCCTATTTCGGTGGCTATGTGGGCGACAATTACCACAAAGTGCAGGAGGCACTCGGGCTCGACGACTCCACGATGACGCTGCTGGTCAGGAACTCGATCATCTCCTCTTTTCTCCAGAAAGCCAGAAAAGAGGAGCTCATCCGGGAAGTGGACGCACTGTCAGCGGGCGACGAGGGCTAGCTGGCGTGACAGGGCCACGAGATTCCCCGCCTCGTCCCAGATCTCCCCGTCCTCCTCGAGGAACCCCCCGATGACAAAACGTGTCGTGAACTGGCAGCGCAGCCATCCCGGCGCCGGCATCGCCCGGATCTGCGTCGTCATCTCCAAGGTCGGCGTCCATCCCATGGGGAGGTCGGCGTTGAAGACCGCGGGTGGGAAGGCGTCGGCGACCAGGAGGAGGGCGAAGGCATCGATCGGCTCGTCGTCATGAAGCCGGAACCAGCCTCGCATCCTGGGCTCACCCGTCGGCATTCCTCTGAGAGGGCCGGTGTCCTCGGGATGGATCCGCTCGTCGAACTGGGCTACCAATGGGGGTGGAAGCGGCCCATCGACTGCCGGTTCGATGCGTTCGCACCGGTCGGGTGACGGCACGTCCGGCGGCCTTGTGTTGCGGTATAGGATCTCTTGGTGGAGGGCTTCGGGCTCGGCGAAGCTGGCCAGGAGTGACAGCGAATCCGACTCGGCGGCCACCACCGCCCTCATCGTGGAGAAGGTCCGGCCCACCTTGACCGCTTCGGTCGTTATCTGAACCGGTCCCGCCGCTAACGGCCGGGTGAAATGGGAGGTGACGCTCACCGGTAGCCGCCCCCCGGTCGCCTCCGACATCGCCCTGGCGGCGATCGACATCAGGTAGCCGCCGTTGGCGACTCCGAAGATGTCCCAATCGGGCTGCACCTCCGCCTTCCACGAGCTCTCGCCCGCCTGCTGGACTGCCGACGCTTCGGAGAACCTCACCTGATGACGACTCCGCTCCCCACGGTCACCTTCCCGACCTGCCATGGAGAGTGGCGGGCGGTGGCATCCATCACGTCGGCGCCGTGGCGCGGGTCGACGATGAGACAGAACCCAACCCCCATGTTGAAGGTGGAGAACATCTCGGCTCTGTCCACTCCGCGCGAAGCGACGAGGTCGAAGATCGCTGGGGGGCTCCAGGAAGCGCTGTCGATCTGAGCGGCAAGACCTTCACGCAGGGCCCGGGTCAGGTTCCCCGCCAACCCGCCCCCGGTGATATGGGCTGCGGAATGGACGCCACCGGTCTCGATCGCAGCGAGGACCGAGGGGGCGTAGATCACGGCCGGCTCCAGGAGCTGGTCGATGTAGGAGTCGACCTCGTCCGCGAACACCGAGCGCACGAGAGAGAACCCGTTCGATCGCAGGTTTGGCGAGTGGAGGGCGATGATCAGGTCGCCCTCCCTCACCCGATGCGGATCGAGCTCTTCGCCCTTCTCGACCAGACCCACGACCGCCCCGGCCAGATCCACACCATCGAGGGGCATGACGCCGGGATGAACTGCTGTCTCACCTCCCAACAGCGGGCAGTCGGCCTCGGCGCACGCGGCGGCAATAGAGGCGACGATCATCTGGTCGCGATCGAGGTCGAGGGTGCCAACGGCGAGATAGTCGACGAAGGCGAGCGGCCTCGCCCCCACGGCGGCGAGGTCGTCCACACACATGGCCACCAGGTCGTAGCCGACCCCATCCCAGCGCTTGGCCCTCCTCGCCAAATCGAGCTTGGTCCCCACCCCGTCGGTCGACATCATGAGCACCGGGCGGTCGTATCCGGGTGGGATCTCGACCCCGGCGGCGAAACCGCCGAAACCGCCTACGACATTTGCGGTCCAGGTGGCGGTGACCGCCCGGGCGATTCGGGCGACGTGGCGCTCGGCGCCTCCCAAGTCCACCCCGGCATCTCCGTAACTCGTCATGTCAGGACCGCTCGAGCTGGAACTTGTCTGCCACCTCTGGGATCTCGGTCGGGTACACGCCGGATAGGCAAGCCGTGCAGAAACCGGCATCGGCCACCCCGGTGGCGTCGAGCAGGCCCTGGAGCGAGAGATAGCCGAGTGAGTCGGCCCCGATGTGCCGGCGGATCTCGTCGACCTCCAGCCTGGCCGCAATCAGAGTCGAGCGGTCGGAGGTGTCCATCCCGTAGAAACAGGGCCATCGGTACGGCGGGGACGAGACCCGGAGATGAACCTCGGTCGCTCCCGCGTCCCGGACGATCTGCACCAGCTTCCGGGTTGTCGAGCCTCTCACGATCGAGTCGTCGACCAGTACCACCCGCTTGCCCCTGAGGTTGTCCGGTATCGGGTTCAGCTTGAGCCGGATGCC
>JBOGEU010000115.1:0-1605 GCA_050741995.1 Acidimicrobiia bacterium
CCATCTACGTCGGCATGAACTCCGGTCCCGACGGGTTCGGCGAGGTGGTGCTGCTGGTCGTCCATCTGCCATGACCCGTTATCTGGCAACGGCCCTGCTTCTCGTCGTTGCCGCCTGCAGTCAGACCGGCGACCCCGCCGGGGACGGCTCTCCCGTTGTCACCAGGGGCACCGAGACATTCGGGTCGCCTTCGGTCTCCCCGGGCACGTCCGGCTCGGGTGGCTCGACGACCCCGGGCACCGGCGAGCTGGCCTGCTGGTCGAGCCCGGCAGCCGCAGGCGGGGCCCCGATCTCCTTCAGCGACCAGACCGAGGCTCTGGGCCTGGTCCAGCCGTTGGTTGGGATGTACGGCCACTCCGCCATCTGGGGCGACTTCAACGGCGATCAGCGGCCCGACCTCTATATGGGGACGTTCGCCGACCGTGAGGCCGAGCGGTATCAGTTCCGCGGCGCCCAAGGGCCTTCGCCGGACCGGCTGTTGATGTCCGGGTCGGGGGCCTTCACCATCGCCACCATCCCCGACATGTTCACCCGCACCAGCGGCGGTGCGGTGGCGGATCTCGACGTGGATGGGGACCTCGACCTCGTGCTGTCCCGCAACTTCGATGATGACAATCCATCGGCCCCTCCCAGCCAGGTGCTCCGCAACGACGGGGGGACCATGGCCCCGGTCGAGGGCACTGGTCTTCCCACCCAGTTCGGAGGACGCTCGGTGGGTGTGTTCGACTACGACCGGGACGGTTTGCCCGATCTGTTCATTGCCGAGGACCGGTTTTCCGGGGGAAGCGGCGTCCTCCTGAGGAACATGGGTGGTCTCGTCTTCGAGGACGCCACCGCCGCCGCCGGGTTACCACCCGATCTCTACGGCCTGGGTGTGGCCATCGCCGACCTGAGCGGTGACGGCCATCGGGACCTGTTCGTCTCCGGGTCGAATCGTCTCTTCGTGGCGGTGGGAGACGGCACCTTCCGGGAGGCGGACTCCTCGGTTTTCCGCTGGCAGGCGTTCGGGCCCGAGGACCTGGTGGCAGGGTCCTCGATCGCCGACGTGAACCGGGACGGTCTGTTGGACATCGCCGTGGGCCAGCACTTCAACAGCACGGTGGACGACGGGACCAAGGTCCCGGTCCGTCTCTACCTGAACCGGGGGACCGACGGCTCCGGGAACCCCGTCTTCGAGGATGTGACCGAGGCCGCCGGATTGATCGGGCTGCCGACCAAGGCTCCCCACGTCGAGCTCAACGATCTCGACAACGACGGATGGCCCGATCTCTACACCACGGCATCGGCCGTCACCGGCACTCGGCCCGCCGTGTTTCGTCATGAGGGCCTCCAGGGCGATGTTCCCCACTTCTCCACACCCGAAGGGCTGGGCCACCCCCAGTACTGGGTGGCAGGGCCGACGACGGATGTCGATCGGGACGGGCGCCTCGACTTGTTCCTCGTCGAGTGGGAGCCGGCACTCCCGTCGTTGCTGTTGCACAACGACTCCGGCTCAGGGCACTGGCTCGAGGTCTCGGTCGGCCCCGATCACGGATTCGGGCTGGGGTGGAGGGTCGAGGTCTACCGGGCGGGTGGAGTCGGGGACCCCGCCGCCTTGCTCGGGGC
>JBOGEU010000116.1:0-7291 GCA_050741995.1 Acidimicrobiia bacterium
TCGCTGCGCTCGGTCGCTCCTCCCTTCGGCAGACGCGGACCGGGCAAACCCCCTCGCCCTCGCTGCGCTCGGTCGGTCCCCCCTTCGGAAGGGGGGACAACGTCCTCTTATTGCATCGCCTCGCGGAGGTGGTCGAGCCTGATCGCGCCGGCATCCAGCAGCCGGCGGTGGAAGACCTTCCGGTCGAGGCTGCCTCCCGTCCTGGCGATCGCCCCGGCCCTGATGTCGAGTATCTCCCGCTCGCCGACTTTGTAGGAGATGGCCTGGCCCGGCCAGCCCAGATATCTCTTGACCTCTGACTCGGACATGTCTCTCGGCTGGAGAGCGACCTTCTCCAGGTAGTCCACTGCGATGTCGTAGTCCCACACCCGCCCGCCGTGCAAGAGCTCTTCCGGCGGGATGGCCTTCATCAGCTGGGTGCCGATGTCGACGACCACCCGCGTCGACCGGAATAGTTGGCTGGCTAGAAGACCGAGCCGGTACTCGGGCTTCTCGAAATAGCCCTCCTCGTCCATCAACCGCTCGGCGTAGAGCGCCCAACCCTCGCCCGAGCCGGAGTACCAGATGAACTTGCGCTGGAATCGGGACAGCTTCTCACGCTGGAGCTCGGCGATTCCCACCTGAAGATGATGACCGGGAAAGCCTTCGTGGTAGGCGGTCGCCACCTCCTGCCAATACGGTATCCGCTCCCGGGATCCCGGCGCGTACCAGATCGACCCCGGACGACTGAAGTCCTCCGATGGACCGTGGTACCACGCCCCGAGGCTTCCCCCTGGTGGGGCGATGTTCACCGTCACCTTCCTGATCTCGTCTGGAACGTCGAACGCGGTGCCGTCGAGCTGCATCACGGCCTCGGCTTGGAGCTCCTCCACAAAACGGGCAAAGGACTGATGATCGGGTGCGGAACGAGCAGGGTCGGTATCCAACAACTCGATCACTTCGTTGATGCTCAGATCGGGGTCGATCTCAGCAGCGGTGGCCCTCATCTGATCCTGGAGCCGATGGACCTCGGACCATCCCCATGCATAGGTGTCGTCGGGATCCAGGTCCATTCCGAGGAAGTACTTTGCCCCTTCGAGATAGCGATCCTCCCCCACCGCGTCGGCCGGGTCTGCGACCGGGAGATATGTGGCTTCGAGCCACTCCGCAAAGTCGCCGGCCGCGGCGCGAGCGAGCTCAACAGCCTCGGCGACATGCTCCGGGTCGCCACCGCTCGATGAAGCCAGTTCCGGGAATGCGGCAAACCGCGACTCACTCCCTGCCACTGACTGGATCTGTTCGACCAGACTCGCCACCTGGCGTCGGGCCGCCACCAGCCTCTCTTCGATACCAACCTGGAGACTCTGCCGATAGCCGGCCAGCATCTGGTCGAAGGTGGCGAGGCGGGTCGCGATGTCGTCCCAGGCCTTCGCTCCTTCACGAGGCGCCACATCGAATGCATCTCTCGCTCTCTGGAACGGGCTGTAGATGTGGTTGATGTCACGCTTCCAGTGCCCGCTCTGGTAGCGGTCCTCCAGAATCGCCAGGTATCCGACCATTACCTTCGCCGCCCACGCCTGCACCGGGTCCTCGTGATCGAGGTCCGGGGTGAGGTCGGATATCGCCCTTGCCCTCACCGCGGACTTCTCCGCCTCGCCGTCGGGCGACAGGTCGTCCCACAGATGGTCCCGGCCGACGAGACCGTAGGTCGTGGCCAGGATGGGGCTCAGATCCGCATAGGTCTCGGTGAGCGCGTCTGCGATCTCGAAAGGTGTGGTCATCGCTCCTCCACGAGTGGCGGTTGAGGCTAACCAGATGTGGGGTGGTGACGCCCCGATACCCTTCCGATTATGGAGGAGATCATCGAGGTGCGCCCCGACGAAGGCTTCGATCCCCAAGCCTTGCGCAAGTGGATCGATGGTCAGGAGGATCTTCCGTCGGGTGTCCCCCAGATTCGCCAGTTCGCCGGGGGCAAGGCCAACCTCACCTATCTCCTCGTCTTCCCAGACGGGAGCGAGCTCGTGTTGCGCCGCCCGCCCCTCGGGCCCGTAGCCGAAGGCGCACATGACATGACCAGGGAGTTCGCTGTCCTCTCCCGTCTCTGGCGGTCGTTCGACAAAGCGCCCCGAGCCATTGCGCTCTGTGAGGACGAATCGGTCATCGGAAGCGCATTCTTTCTGATGGAGCGCAGGCCCGGCGTAGTGATCCGAGACGTGATCCCGAGCCGTTTCGGAGGGGGCAGGGACCCCGAAGCCAACCGCAAGCTGTCCGAGGTGGTGATCGACACCCTTGCCGAGCTTCACGCCGTGGACCCGACGGCCTGCAGCCTCGATCATCTTGGCCACCCCGAAGGATTCATGGCCCGTCAGATCCAAGGGTGGTCGCGTCGTTGGGAGCGCGCCCGACACGAGGCCAATCCGGTCGCCGACGACGTGGCGCGATGGCTGGCGGCGAACCTCCCCGAGTCGGGAGCGCCCACGCTGCTCCACAACGACTGGAGGCTGGACAACATGGCGGTCTCCCCCACCGACCCCGGTGTCTGCGCCGCGGTCTACGACTGGGACATGGCCACGAGGGGCGACCCGCTTGCCGACGTCGGGACACTGATGGCCTCGTGGTATGACGAGGGGGAAGAGCGCTCGGTCCTCTCGCCGATGCCGACCACATCGCCCGGCTGGCTGGACAGGGCTTCCGCTTTGGAGCGCTACGGACGACGGTCGGGTAGGGACATGGGAGACAGTGTCTGGTACGTCGTGTTCGGGACGTGGAAACTCGGCGTCGTCCTGCAGCAGATCTACATCAGGTGGCTGCGGGGCCAGACCCGGGATCCCCGCTTCGAGCCACTTGGCGAAGGAGCAAGAGCCCTGTTCCGGGTGGCGGCGGCGCGGCGATCATGAGGGGGGACGACCCCCCTCAACCCCCCGCCCAAGACCAGATCCACCCAACCGCCCTCAACCCGGCCAACCATCACGGGGAAACCGCCAATCGCGGATTGGGTGGACCGGGCCTTTGTTACGTTGGTGTCCGCCATGACCACCAGAGACTTGCCGCTAGGGACGGTCAGCTTTCTCTTCTCCGACATCGAGGGCTCCACCCGGATGCTCCAGGAGTATGGAGATGGCTTCCGCCCGGTGCTGGAGCGGCACAACCAGATCGCGGTCCAGGCGTGCGCCGAACGGCGCGGGCGGATCGTCAAGTTCGAGGGTGACGGCTTCTTCGCCGCGTTCCAGTCGGCAGTGGACGCCGTGGCCTGCGCCGTCGACATCCAGCGCCGACTCGCCTCCGAGTCGTGGCCCATACCGCAGCCGGTTCGAGTGAGGATCGGTGTCCACACCGGCGAAGGAAGGCTGGGCGGCTCCGACTACGTGGGCATCGACGTTCACCGGGCGGCACGGATCGACGACAGCGGACATGGCGGGCAGATCTTGCTCTCCGAGGCAACCGCCCGACTCACCGAGTACGCGCTACCCGACGGCACCCACCTCGAGGATATGGGCACCCACAGACTTCGAGATCTCACCAACGAGGAACACATCTACCAGTTGAGCATCGACGGGCTCCCCAACCAGTTCCCACCGCTCCGCACTCTCACCGCAACCAAGGGAAACCTGCCAATCCGCGATCTCACGCTGGTCGGACGCCAGGTCGAGAAGGAGGCAGTCATCGAGGCTCTCGATCTCTCCCGTCTGGTGACTCTCACCGGGCCCGGTGGTATCGGTAAGACCACTCTCGCTCTCAAAGTCTCCGAGGAGCTCGCCGGGACTTTCGACGACGGGGTCTGGCTCGTCGAGGTTTCCCGCGTCACGGATGAGAACCTGTTGGCGGCCGCGGTTGCCCGCCAACTCCACATCACCGAGAATCCGCTCCAGTCGATCACCGACACCCTGATCTCGCGCCTGGCCAATGCGCGCTCGCTACTCATCCTCGACGGATGCGAGCACCTGATCGACGGCGTGGCCAAACTGACAGATCTCCTCCTTCAGGGAACCACCGAGCTGAAGATCCTCGCCACCACCCGCGAGTGGCTTTCGATACGCGAGGAGCACCTGGTCCAGCTTGCCCCGCTGGCGGTCCCGGGACCGGAGATCCAGGCTGTGGCCGGGATCGCCGCCTTTGACTCGGTGGCGATGTTCGTCGACAGGGCGCGGCTGGTTCACCCTGGTTTCGAGCTGGGGCCACAGAACGCCGCCCTGGTCGCAGAGGTGTGCCGTCGCCTCGACGGGATCCCGCTCGCCATCGAGCTTGCCGCAGCACGACTCAAAGTCCTGTCGGTTGGCCAGCTCGTCGAGCGCCTGGACCGCCAGTTCGCCCTGCTCACCGGGACGGCGCGAGATCTGCCACCCCATCAGCAGACTCTCGAAACCGCACTCGACTGGAGCTACGACTTCCTGGGCGGGGCGGAGCGGGCACTTTTCAGCCGGCTGTCGGTCTTCACCGGTGGATTCACCCTCGAAGCGGCGGAAAGCGTGTGCTCAGGCGGCCTCGTCGACAAAGGGCATGTCATGAACCTCCTGGGGCGGCTGGTGGAGACCTCGTTGGTGATGGCCGGCGACAGCGACCCCATCAGGTACCGCCTGCTGGAGCCCATAAGCCACTACGCCGGTATGAGGCTCGACGAGGGCGAGGAGATCGCCGTATTGCGCAACCGGCACGCCGAGTTCTTCCTGGCGCTGGCGGAAGAGGGCGGCAGGCAGATCCTTGGAGCCGAGCAGAACATCTGGGCCGACCGTCTCGATCGCGATCGCTACAACCTTCGGGCCGCCCTCGAATGGCTCCACGCCTCGGGCAAGGCGGAGAAGGCGATGGCCATGGCTGGGGCGCTGAGGTGGTTCTGGGTCATCAAGCGCGAGGTCAGCGACGGCTGGGAGTGGCTGGAGCGGACGCTGGCCCATCGGGAGGGTGTGGACCTCGCCATCGTCGCCCGCGCCCTCAACGGCGCCGGGCTCCTCGCCAGTCGCCGTCTTGCCTTCGACAGCGCCCACACCGCGCTGACCGAGGCCTATGAGCTCTATCAGAGGCTGGGTGATCGGAGAGGGGAAGCGAGACAGGCATATCAGCTGATGGCCACCGCATGGCTGCGTGACGACCTTGAGGAGGCCAATCGACTGGCGCCGGAGGCCGAGCGCCTGACTCGGGAGGTCGGTGACGATTGGATGCTGGCGTGGACGCTCGCAGTCTGGGGCACGATGGCCCGCCTCCAGGGTGACCTGCGGGAAGCACGTCGGCTGATGTCGGAGAGCCATGGGATCTTCCTCGACATCGCCGGCATCCTCGATCTCGGCTGGTCCGACCTGCGTCTGGGGGCACTCGCCCGCGACGAGGGCGACTACAGCGAGGCAACCGCCCGTTACACCGAGGGCCGCGCCCTGCTCGTGATCGCAGACGATGCCCTGGGATTGGCGCACGCCGACGCCGGTCTCGGTGCCATGGCCTGGCTTGCCGGGGACCACGACTACGCGCTCGAGCTCTTCAAATCGGTCCTCGAAGGGTTCAGTGTCTCCGAGGAAGTCGCCAACAACCTCTTCGAGTTGAAGACGATGATCCAGTCCAACCCGACGACCGACGAGCTGCAAAGGGTCGTGGAACAGAATCGGGAAAGAGCGGCCCTCGACGACGGGAAGGCAGGGGCCCGCGCCGCCCTCGGGGAGTACCTGTATCACATCGGCAAGACGGCCTTCCGCCACGGCCAAATCGACCGGGCGCGCACCGCCCTGCTGGAGAGTCTCGCCCTGTGCCAGGCGGCAGGCGACAACAGAGGCGTGGCGATCGCCGTGGCCGGGCTGGCGGCCTGCGCGCACGCCCGCCAGCAGGACACGGTGGCCGCCCGGCTCTTCGGGCTTGCCGACTGGATCGCCGCCGAGAGCCGATTGGCGGTCTGGCCCCCTCCCGAGGAGCGAGATTATGCAAGCCAGGTGACCGCCACCCAGGAGTCGCTGGGCGGCCCGGCGTTCGCCCACGCCACGGTCGAAGGCGAGGGGATGACAGTCGAAAACGCCATCGAGCTGGTGAGGTCGGCGGAGTAGCGGCGGGACCGCCGCCGCCTCCGTCAGTAGTCGATCCCCCGTCTCGCCATCACACCCTTGTCGAACGCGTGCTTGACCTTCTTCATCTCGGTCACGGTGTCGGCCACCTCGACCAGGGCCGGGGGGGCATCACGACCGGTGATGATCAGGTTGAGGCGCTCAGGACGGTTCTGGATGGTGGCGAGGATGTCGTCGATCTCGATCCAGCCCCAGTTGATCGGGTAGGTGATCTCGTCCAGCACCAACAGGTCGTACTCACCCGATTCGATTCGCTCCTTCGCCATTCTCCAGGCTTCTCGCGCTATGGCCTCGGTCTCCTCCATGTCGGACGAGTCCCAGGTGAATCCGTCACCCAAGGCCCACCACTCGATCCCCAGCCCGCGGCCGACCTTCTCCTCGCCCACGCTCCAGTCACCCGACTTGAGGAATTGGACCACACCGACCTTCCATCCACGGGCCACCCCCCTGATCGCGGTGCCAAAGGCCGCGGTCGACTTCCCCTTGCCGTCCCCGGTGTTGACCAGAACCAGCGACGGCTCGCGACGGTCGCCCATTGGCGGCGGCTGGGTGGGGGGCACGGTTGGATCGGTCATGGTTGTCTCTCGGGCTTGACGATCATTCTGCACGCACGCGAGCCCATTCCAGAACCGTCAGCTCGCCGGGGACCGGGGAGATGTTCGCCCCGGTTCGTCTGGCGAGGAGGCGAACCACCCCGCC
This sequence comes from Acidimicrobiia bacterium, assembly GCA_050741995.1. Classification (GTDB taxonomy): domain Bacteria; phylum Actinomycetota; class Acidimicrobiia; order Spongiisociales; family ZC4RG35; genus JARDZU01. The sequence continues at coordinate 6,720 of JBOGEU010000116.1, forward strand.
GTGAGTGAAGATCAAATGCTCACCGGAATCCAGCCCCGACAGGAATCCGAATACACGCTCCTCCATGTCGGCTACCGATTCGCCCCCCGGGGCGGCGAATCCATCGAACCGGACGAGCGCTTCGCGTGTCTGGCGGTCACAGTCCTGCCATGCCTTGCCCTCCAGGTCGCCGAAGTCGAGCTCTCTCAGCCGCCGGTCGGAGGTGGCGCCACCCGCCGTCAAACGGGCGAACTCCGCCGCCCGACTCAGGTCGGAGGTCCAAATCCCGTCGAACACCTGGCCTCGAAGCCGGGGGCGGACCAGGGCCGCCTGCTCTCGCCCCTTTACGCTCAACGGGACGTCGGTAGAGCCGCAGAGACGTCCCTCTTCGCTCCACACGGTGACGCCATGCCGCACCAGCCAGAGTCTCATCGCCACCAAAACCACACCACGAGCCCGGACGAGGCCAGCGATGCCCCGAGCACCATGAGCAGGATCTCTCCGACCTGTTGCGCCGCCCCGAGGACGTCCCCCGTGAATCCTGCGATCTGTCGGCCAGCGAGAGCCCCGATCACGACGGTCCCGGCCCCGGC
>JBOGEU010000117.1:0-3454 GCA_050741995.1 Acidimicrobiia bacterium
ATATGGGGCGATACCCGCCTTCTACCTCGCCGCCGCCGGAGCCGCAGAGTGGCTGATGTGGCCGGTGGCATGGTTCCTGGGAATCATCGGCCTGGTCCTCTACTGGTACGTCGCATTCCGCTACATCGGGGACAGTCGCGCCAAGCTCTCGGCGTTAAAGTCGTCGGCTGACCCCGAGGAGGCTTGATGGAGATTCCCGACGATCTGCTCTATACAGAGGAGCACGAGTGGATCCGCCAGGTGGGCGATTCTCTGGTGCGGATCGGGATCACCGACTACGCCCAGGACCAACTCGGTGACGTGGTCTTCGTCGAACTGCCCGAGATCGGGGCCCGGGTCGCCAAGGACGACATATTGGTCGAGGTGGAGAGCACGAAGTCGGTGGGGGAGGTCTATGCCCCTTTTGCCGGGACCATCGTCAACGTGAACCAGGCGGTTGCCGACAGCCCCGAGCTCGTCAATCAGAGCCCATACGAGCAGGCCTGGCTCGTCGAGCTCGAGTTGGACGGCGAGTTCCCCTCCGATGGCCTGCTCGATGCTGCGGCCTACACCGATCTCACCGAGTAATCACCGCCATGAGGCCGGCTCATTTTGCCGGATTACCTATGATCACCCCTCATGACCGACGAGAGAGACCGTGATCCGGATCAGGCCGAACCTCAAGTAGAGGTCGACAGTGACCCCACGGTCGTCTACGTCCCGATCCAGGACATGGTCGACCACCCGATAAGCTCCGAAGAGGCTTCCAACCTCGAAGGCATCTGGGGTTACGCACTGGTGGTGCAACGTGGCCCGCGGACGGGAATGACCTATGTCCTCCCTCAGGGGAACACGACAGTCGGTCGCCACCCCGAAAGTGACATATTCCTCAACGACGTCACCGTGTCTCGTCAGCACTGCCGGTTCGTGGTCAACGACGAGGGCCTATCCGTCGAGGACAGCGGATCGACCAACGGGACGTATGTCAATGACGCCAGGGTGGACAAGACATTGCTCGATGCCGGTGACGAGGTCTTGGTCGGGAGGTTCCACTTCGTGGTCGCCCGCGGCGATGACCGATAACCAGGCACTCAGCATCGGTGAGGTGATCAACCTCCTTCGCGACGACTTCCCTGACGTCTCGGTCTCCAAGATCCGCTTCCTCGAGTCACAAGGACTGGTCGACCCCGGACGGTCGGACAGCGGCTACCGGCAGTTCGACAACACCGATCTGGCGAGGCTCCGGTTCATCCTCCAGCAGCAACGGGACCACTTCCTCCCGCTCAAGGTGATCAAGTCGAAGCTCACGCTATGGGAGAGAGGCGAGGACCTGAACACCAGGATCTCCGAGCCGGCAGCCAAGGCCGAGACCTCGGGTGAGCCGCTGAGCCGCGAGGACTTGTTGCACAGGTCGGGGCTGTCATCCGCCCAATTCGAAGAGCTGCTCGAGGTGGGGATCCTGCGCCCGCTCGGCGATCCCGAGGTGTTCGCCCCCGAGGCCGGTATCGTCGCCACCGAGGCCAAGCGCCTCATGGACCAGGGTCTGGAGGCTCGGCATCTGAGGGCGATAAGACTGTCGGTGGATCGGGAGGCAGACCTCCTGAGACAACTGACCGCCCCGTTGATGCGTGCCAACAATGCCGATGCCCGGGCGCGAGCCAAAGACATCCTCGAAATGAGCGGGGGCTCGGTGCAGGCGATGCATCGAGCCATGCTCGAAGACGAGCTCAAACAACAAGTCACTTCATGAAACGACTGCTCCGGGCCGCATGGCCGCTTGCTCTTGCCCTGTCGCTGCTGGCGACTCCGGCCTGGGCGGCGCCGTTCACCTATCAACCACCGGTCCTCGAGACATTCCCCGCCCCCGACCCGCCACAAGTCACCGCAGCTTCGTGGATCCTCTACGACGAGGCCGCCGATGTGGTGATCGCAGAGCGGAACGCCGACGACGAGCGGGCGATCGCATCGGTGACCAAGATCATGACCGGGCTGCTCACCGTCGAGAACTCGTCACCCGACGAGCAGGTGATGGTGTCGGCGCGAGCCGCCTCGACGGGGGAGAAGGAGATCGACCTGGTGGCGGGGGAGACGCTGTCGATGGATGCGCTGTTCAAGGCGCTCATGATCCACTCGGCCAACGATGCCGCCACCGCCATCGCCGAGCACATCTCGGGCTCGGTCGAGGACTTCGTCTCGCTGATGAACCGGCGAGCCGCCGAGCTCGGGCTGACCCACACCTCTTTTGCCAATCCCCACGGTCTGGATGCTCCGGGCCACTACTCGAGCGCCAGGGACCTGCTCGTTTTGGCCCGGGTGGCGATGGCCAACCCCGAGTTCGCCGAGGTGGTCAGGGCGAAGACCCTGGTGTTCCCACCGGCCCCGGACGGCACACCGAGGGTGGGGAGCTCGACCAACCTCCTCCTCTCCTGGTACCAGGGCAGTCTGGGGGTCAAGACCGGTTTCACCGCCCACGCGCTGCTGACGTTTGTCGCAGCCGCCGAGCGCGACCAGAGGCGCCTTTATGCCGTCGTTCTCGGGTCGGACGGGAGTCGGGCGCACTTCTCAGATGCGACGGCCCTGTTCGACTACGGCTTCAAGGAGCTCGGCTACTACGGCGATGTCACTCTCGGCACCCCGTACGTGGCGCTGACCGGCCGAAAGTCTCCCGGCCCGCTCGTCGCCATGGGCAACCTCGAGACGTACGTGCATCTGGCCAGCCAGGGGCTGATGATGGATGTGCCGGCGCCTCTGGTGGAGACCCCGGAGCCGGCCCCGCCGCCGATCGTCGAGGTGACCCGTCATGCCGAAGCAGGGCCGCAGACGGTCCAGGAGGCGATGATGTACTGGCTGGACCATGCGTTCGGAGCCGGATGACAGCCTTCGAGCACGCGGTGGAGGTCGTACCCGAGTTCGACATCCGATCCCGCGTCGCAGAGTTGGGAAAGGCGCTCACCGAGGACTACGACGGCCGTGAGCCACTGTTCGTCGTGGTGATGATCGGGTCGATTCCGTTTGCTGCGGACCTGATCCGCTCTGTGGACCTCAGATCGGAGGTCGACTTCCTCGGTCTCAACCGTTTCGGGGAGAGCGGGCGCATCGGGATCGCCATGGACGTCTCCACCCCGCTGTTCGATCGGGACGTGGTGATCGTCGAAGACATCACCGACACCGGGCTCACCCTCTCCGTGCTCCGACGCATGATGCTGGACAGGGGAGCGCGCACCGTGGCCACCGCCTCCCTCGTCGACAAGACGGCACGGAGAGTGACCGACGTTCCCATCGAGTACCGGGGATTCGAGGTCGGCGACGAGTACCTGGTCGGGTATGGGATGGATTGGCAGGGGCTGTACCGGAACCTGAGATCGATATGGGCGTTTCTCGACATGGATGCCTTCATCAGGGACCCCAAGATCCTCGCCCGGTCGTTGGGGATGGCCCACTGACCTTGTCTGCATGATTTGGGCCAGTGATAACC
>JBOGEU010000118.1:0-2220 GCA_050741995.1 Acidimicrobiia bacterium
CTATTGCTGAGCCATGTGTGGACGGCTGTGGACGCACCTGGACGCCGCTTGGAGATCTACGGATCAGGAGGTTGGGTGTTCGAGTCGCCCCGGGCGCGCTAGGCAAAATCCCAGGTAGCGGCACTGAGGGCTTCCTTTAGAGCGTCGCGCTGAATTCGATCTAGCCGGAGGCCTCACGCTGTGAGGCAGCGCGGGGGTGACGGCGGATCCGCCGGACCTCTTCTCCTTCGGTTTGCTGGGTGTGGTACAAGTCCCACCGTATCTGGCCGTTCATCCAGAATCCGCTGGAGGTCCCGAAGAACCGGGAGAGCCTGAGAGCGGTGCTCGGGGTGACCCCGCGGCGCCCGTTCACGATCTCGTTGACCCGCTGATAGGGAACACCGACCGCCTCGGCCAGCTCCCGCTGTGTGATGCCGAGCGGCTTCAGGAACTCCTCAACCAACATCTCTCCGGGATGCGTAGGCTCTCGATTGGTTGGAATCCTGACCATCTGTCACCTCAGTGATAGTCGACTACCTCAACATCCACCGGACCCGATTCCGTCCATCGGAAACAGATCCGGTACTGCTCGTTGATCCGGATGCTGTGCTGACCTTGGCGATCTCCCCGGAGTGCCTCGAGTCGGTTGCCCGGTGGAACTCGCAGGTCGTCCAAGGAGTCAGCCTGGTCGAGTGCATCGAGTCTTCTCGTAGCCACCTTCCAAAGGGAATGAGACATCCGTTGTCGAGCGGCTTTCGTGTTGCGACCATTAAACAGGTCCTCGGTTGCTTGATCACGGAAGCTCCGGATCACGATCACACGATAGCACGGCTATCATGCTATTAACCACGGTGCTCCCGCGGGAACTATCCGCGGTGGATTCGCGAGGTCGGTCGTGGACACTCGTGGAGTCGAAACCATTCAGGACTTTCCTCGACGCCCGTCGACACCGCTTGGAGATCTTGCCTATCAGGAGGTTGGGGTTCGAGTCCCTCCAGGCGTGCCGGGCATAGCCCCTCTCCGCCCCTCGAAGCTGTGTCCAGCCAGACGGATGGCCGGCCAGTAGGTCCAGAGGGAGGGTCCGGAGCGGTAGGGCACAAACCGGCGACAGATGGGTGGTGGCTAAGCCCTAGATAGGTAGCGGCCCCCCATGACTGACAGCTCCTCCGGTCGTACCTTCGGCCCCAAGGTCGATCACCGTGAGCGAAGGAGGCCCATCATGACGACCATCACAGCCAAGAACGGCATAGACGTCGACCAGCTGGTGCAGACGATCGAGGCGATCAAAGAGGACCCCAACCTGGGTTCCTTCACATTCCGGGCCCGGAGCACCTGGGAGGACGGGACACACAACCTGGGGGAGATCGCCGGGTTCACCCACGCCGGTGGCGAGGACCAGAGCCGGGTGGCGCCATTCGTCCTCCAAGGTGACGAGCCGCCGGTCCTGCTGGGTGCGAACAACGGACCCAACGCGGTCGAGCTTCTCCTCCAAGCCTTGGCCTTCTGCTATGCGGTGGGCTACGTGGCCAACGCCGCGGCGCAAGGAATCGAGATCACCCGAATGGACTACGAGATCGAGGGTGACTTCGACGTCCGCCCGTTCCTCGGATTGGAGGGGCCTCGCCCCGGGTTCACCCGGATCCGGGCCAAGGGAATCGTCTCGTCGGCCAACGCCACTCGGGAGCAGCTCGAGGAGCTCTGCCAGTACGTGCAGGACACCTCGCCGGTGAGGGACTGCCTGGCCAACTCCATCCCGGTGGAGACCACACTGGAAGTCGTGTGATGGTGCAGCCGACCGGCCAGGCTGCCCTGGTGAACGCCGCCGAGCTGGAGGCCAAGGTCAAGGCGATGTATCGGGCGGTGGCCGAGCAACCCGGCGGGAGGTATCACTTCGAGCTGGGGCGGGACTTGGCGGAGCGCCTCGGCTACCCGGACTCCATCCTCGACCAGGTCCCGGCCGGGGCGGTGGAGTCCTTCGCCGGGGTGGGTTACTTCTTCGATCTCGCCAACCTGAAGAAGGGTGAGCAGGTGCTCGACCTGGGCTCGGGGTCGGGGATGGATGTGTTCTTCGCCGCTCTCCGGGTCGGTCGCACAGGCCGCGTTGTCGGCATCGACATGACCCCCGAGCAGCTGGCCAAGGCAGAACGCCTCCGAGCGGAGGCCGGCTTCGACCAGGTGACCTTCATCGAAGGCAACATCGACCGGCTGCCCTTTCCCGACGGCAGTTTCGACGTGGTCATT